>CAZWVE010000008.1:0-14424 GCA_964636925.1 uncultured Marinicella sp. | reverse complement strand
GTTTATGAAGCTTAATGTCTTCGGCATTTCCTTTATCATCGATATAATAATAACCGGGATAGCCTGCTTCATATGAGACACCAATGACCTGATTGTCACGGCCTGTCAGGGCGCCACCAATATCAGCATCTTCATGCCTGAATAATTTTGTAATGCTGTTATCTTTATAATCAAGCACAAATAATCCGGTGTTGCCGTTATGGTCTAAATCATGATTGGAAACAAAGTAGAATTTTGAATTATCTTTATTGAATCCCAATCCGTCTACAACAGGTTGTTCGTCATGTTGGACATCCAATTCCAGTATTTGCCAATTCCCTTTTTTATTTTTAATATGTAAATAAGTGACATCATCGTCAAAATTTTCAGGTTCAACCGGGTCGTATTCCAAGGCAAATCGAGGTTTTTCGTCGCTATCGACAGCAATATATGCTATTCGGGATTCTAAACCGCCTTTCAGTTGGGGTGAATCAGGCACAAAATTTAATTTGCCAGTATAAATATTCATGCGTTGCAATTTGGCGCTGTATTTATCCGCATAATGACGTTTGTTAACAAGAATATGTTCTTTATCATTTTCTAGGAGCGAGGCAATACTGATACCTGAACGTTGAAAGTCCCATAACATTTCACGTTTTTTGCCATCGTAGTTGGCGCTAAATAATTCGGGATATTTTCGGGCACCATCTAACCAGCCGGTAATCCGCTGGCTTTGGATAATAAGCCTTTCATTATTGCCCCAAAAAAAGAAAGCCACTTCGCGATTAGGGCCCATATCAAACGAATAAATGCCTTCTTTGGTTTTCATATCCATGACACCGAGATTAATGGATGAATCTTGTTCATAAGTGAACGCCATGTGCTTGCCATCAGGAGAAATTTTCATACTGATAAAATCAGACTTGGCCGCAAAATTTTCGACTGGAACAGGTTCAGCTTGACTGTTTATGATGAACAGCAATAAAACTAATAATAAGGAGAATTTATTAAACATAATATTTAGATGATTTGAGTGTTAATGATAAAGCTGTTAAGCAACGAGGTGACATCTTAGTCAATCAGGTGTTACTTTGACAATTTCTTTTTTCATAATGAGTAAATTGCCGTAGCCGTCTTTGGGGGTGGCAAATTCCCACGAGTCCATCACGGTATCGATAAAATTAATGCCCATTTGTCCCGGTTGCAATTGTGTTAAATCGCGGGGCTTAATGCTACTGTCATAAACTTCCGGTGCAAAATCACGCAGATAAAAGCTGAGCGTGTTGTTTTGTCGTAAAATCGCCAGTTCCACTTCGCCGTCTTCAGTATTTTTATAGGCATGTCTGATGATGTTGGTAATGGCTTCGTCAAGAGCTAATATGATTTTTTGTTGTTGGGCTTCGTCAAAGCCCACCGCCTGGACAATGTCTTCGACCTGTTGTCTGATTTTTTTGAGTTCGCAGGCATCAGCCATAAATCGGATATTTAAAAGGATATGGTCTGTCAGGTGATTGCGTTTTTCTATCAGAATAATGGTGGCGTCATCGTTAAGACGGTTGCGGCGCGTGGCGGTAATTAATTTCCCGATTCTGACTTCGGGTGCTTCAGATTCGATGCTTCTGATATGTTCAATAACGCCGCTTAACTCCATGCGTTGATTTTTTTCATCGCGGGCATCGGTTAAACCATCCGTCAATAAATAAAGCCCGCCATTTTTGAGCACCTTTGATTGTTGCTCAAAGGAGATTGAACTGGCTTTAATGCCCAATGGCGGGGCATCGGCTTGCCAGGTTTCAATGTCACAGTCCGGGCACATATAAATCACCGGGGGCAAGCCGGCATTGGACCAGGTGACGGTGTCGGTTTTAGGGTGAAAATAACCAACCGCCGCACACACGAACAGACCACGCGATGATTTTTCACATAACTCTTTATTGGCTTTAGCCAACCATTGTCCCGGTGGTAATTGGTCCTTGCCTATCCAGCGTAATAAGCTACTGGCACGAACCATGAGCATAGCGGCGTCAACGCCTTTGCCGGAAACGTCGCCGATAAAAAAACCCACCGTACCATCATTCAATTCAAAAAAATCATAAAAATCACCGGATACCTCGTTGGCCGATAAATTACTGCCGACCACCGGGAAAGGTGGGTCTTGTCGGCCCGGTAATAAAGAACGTTGCAACCGCCGGGCCAGCGTTAATTCTTTTTTCAGGCGTTTTTGCTCGACAAATTCGAGGGTGTAGCGGGCATTGGCTATGGCCAGTGCCAGGGGTGTCGCCAGGAGCCGAAGAATATCCACGTCCCGGGTGTCAAAGAGGGTGTTGTCCTGATGGTTTAATAACTGGATAACGCCGATGGTTTGGCCATTGTTAATGAGCGGGGAACATAACACAGAACGGGTTCGAAAGCCGGTTAAGGTGTCTACGTGACAGACAAAGTCCTTGTCCTTTTGGGCATCTTCAATAATCTGGCATTTACCTTCCACAAAGGTGCGTCCAATGATGCCGCTGTCTATTTTGATGGACATGTTGGTAATATCCACAGGACCTGAGCTGGCCCGACAAATAAGGTTTTGTTCACTCTTGTCTGCTAAAAACACACTGGCGGCCTCAGCATTCATGTACGTGCGAATACGTTTGACAGCCCGTTGCAAGACCGCATCGATGTTCATGGTGTTAACAAAATCCTGACTTAAATCTGCCAGCAGAGTCAACTGTTGCAGTGTGCCGGCGGATTGTTGACAGTCTTCGTCGTTAAAAAAAGCGGGGTTATCGGTCATGGCAGTTTGGTTTTGTCATCCGCGCCGCCATTTTTTTTGGTTTTTTTGTCACGTTTTTTTTGTCGTTTTTTACGAACATTGTGAACGGTTAAAACAATCCCGGAAATGGCATAAGCGAGAAATGTGATAAATAAAACCCATTGCATTTTTATGGTCAGTAAGACAAAAACCAACACCAATATTAATACCCAGATAAACGAAACATTTTCCTTGAAATTGATAGTTTTAAACGAGTAATAGCGCAGTCTGGAGACAAGTAACAAGCCCACGATAATGGTTAAGGGCAGGGCCACAAAACGCAAATCAGGACCGGCCAGCTCCAAATCAAGACAAACCCAGACAAAAGAGGCCAGTACCGCCGCTGCCGCGGGCGAGGGTAATCCCTGGAAATAAGCCTTATCAATGGTGCCGATTTGGGTGTTAAATCGGGCCAGCCGCAGGGCTGCGCTAACTGCGTAAATAAATGAAGCCAGCCAGCCTATTTTGCCCAGTACCGGGTGGATATCGCCCAGATATATCAATGACCAGTTAAACATTAACACCGATGGCGCAATGCCGAATGACACCAGATCAGATAATGAATCTTGCTGTTAACCAAATTCTGATTGGGTGTTGGTAAGACGGGCTACACGTCCATCCAGGGCATCCAATAAAGCGGCAATAAAGATGCTTAAACAAGCCATTTCATATTTTTCGGCGATGGCGGCAATAATGGCATAGTACCCGGAAAATAAAGCCCCGGTGGTAAATAAATTAGGCAGTAAATAAATACCTTTTTTCTTGGCGGTGTCTAATTTGGTCATAAATATGCTTTGATTAACAGATTATTAATTGTACAGAAAATAAGATAGTCATGCTTGCTATTTACCCTGATTATTTTTAATATTGATGACTATTATACGTGGAGCGCGTTATGAGATTAAGTATTCTGTTAGTATTGTGTGTGTTCGCTGTTACCGCTGTGGCAGCCACAAAAGTCTATAAATGGGTGGATAAAGAGGGCAACATCCATTATTCGGAACAAAAGCCGGTCAATCAACCGTCAGCCACCTTACACATAAAAGAAGTCAAGCCGACACCGTTACCTGAAAAAGCCATGACGGAATCAGAAGCTGAGAGTGACCAGGCAGAGGATGAAGGCCAGGCACAGCAACGGGCTGAAGCTGAAAAAGCACTGGCAGCCGCTGATCGGGTTAACAGGCAAAAACTATGTCAACAAGCCAAAGCCAATCGCGATGCCTTGAATGCCAGCGTGCGGGTGTCACGCATCGATCCGGACACCGGTGAACAAGTTCGCATGACTGATAACGAACGGGTTGAAGCCCTGCAAAAAGCCGAACAAGCCATTAAAGACTATTGTCAATAGTTTGATGATGTGCCATCGCCGAATTTGACAGCGTCAATCACCCATGGCGACCAACCTGCCTGGTTGTGTGCCTTTCCATTTATTCAACAGCACTGGCAGGACGTGGTTAAAGTCCGGCAGCAATATCCGGCTTTAACGGACTATGACATCGCAGAAGATTGGTCTCAGAGTCGTCAACGACATCAGTCGATGTCGCTGGCGGCTTTTTTGCGTCGTTTTCGACAAACACGTTTGGCTTATATCGCATCCCAGGATTTTGAACAACCGGTTGTTAATCATGTAACGGCATTGCATGCAGTCAGTGAGTTGGCTGATTTTTTAATCAATCAAGCTTATCAAGCTGCGGTTGATGCGGTGATTCATCGCTATGGAATTATGCGTGATGAACAAGGATGCGCACAACAGCTTCAGGTTTTTGCTCTGGGCAAATTGGGTTCCGGTGAGCTCAATTACGCTTCGGACATTGATTTGGTCTTTATCTACGAACAGGGCGGTTATTCCGATGGCGAAAAGTCACTGGATGCCGGTCGTTACTTTAACCGCATTGGTCAGCATGTGATTCAGTTACTTGATCAGTACACTGATACCGGCAGGGTTTATGAAGTGGACATGCGTTTACGCCCCTTTGGTTCTGTGGGTCCTTTGTCCTGTTCTCTGGACGCTTTACATCATTATTTGCTCAATGAGGGGCGAGAATGGGAGCGTTTTGCCTGGATGCGGGCGCGACAAGTGGCCGGTGATCATTCCGCCGGCGAGCGTACCATGGGCGCCATTAAGCCTTTTATTTATCGTCGACATCTGGATTATTCGGTGTTTGAATCCCTGGCTAAGATTAAAGCCGATATGACCTTGCTGACTGATTATCAAACAGACGACTTAAAGTATGGTTTGGGTGGTATTCGATCAGTTGAGTTTGTGGTGCAATCACTACAAATGACCTTCGGCGGTCGTGATGAAAAATTACAGGGGGTGTCTATTTATCGGCAAATACAAAACCTGTATGAAGCCAAAAAGCTGTCCACCCGAGATATGGACATACTCAGACATGGTTGGTTATGGCTGCGAAAAAGTGAAAATATTTTACAGGCGGTGGATGATTTACCCCAACATGAATTTACTGTCAGTGATGAATTAAAAAAATATATGGCCACTTTTTTTGGGCAGGCCGAGTGGTCTGATTATCGGCGGCAATTAGAAGAATTTAGGGCGCAAATTGATGCCATTTTTCAGCATTTATTTGCCGATATGGCCACTGTTTCAGTGGTTTTGAATACCGATGAACAGCGGTTTATCAATGAAAAAATGGCCGAATTACCCTTGCAACGCTTACCCAAATCAACAGCCGAAAAGGTCTATAGCCTTTTGCAGCAGGCCTTATTGATTGACCGTCAATCAGGTCAAGCGACAAATGGGCAAGCCGATTATCGGGTGCACACCGCCGCCGATCCGGACGGTTTTCTTGCAGACCATGAGACGCCGGCAATTGCCTGGCAGCGATTGATGCAGGTTATCAGGGCCATTATTAAGCGACCCAGTTATTTAACCATGCTGGTTAAGGAACAACCGGTACTGGTGGCTTTGTTGCGTTTACTGCAACAACATGATTATGTGGCCCATATTGTGGCGCGTTATCCGGTATTACTGGAGCACTTATTTGAGCCCCATGCTTTACCGGATGAATTAACGGTATCATGGCTGCAACAACAATGGCAGCAACAACGTATGCCGGTGGATGATGTTGAGCAATGGATGGAGGCGTTACGTTATTTTAAACTCAGTACGCAGTTTTTAATCATCTGTGATTGGTTGAACGAAAACAAAAATAACCGCCAAACCTGTCACCGTTTGTCGCAATTGGCCGAATTTATTTTAACCCGGGTGATTGAATACAGTCATACAGAAACCTGTGAAAAACTTAAGCCGCCGGCGGATTCTGTGATTCGCTGCCAGCAATTGATGGTTGTTGCCTATGGTTCATTGGCCTCCGGTCAGATGAAATTATCCTCTGATATGGATCTGGTGTTTGTCTTAGATTGTGATACGGTGTCTAATGATCAGCGATATTTTATGCAACGTTGGGTAAAACGAATGACCCATCATTTAAATGCCCGTCTCTATCACGGTCATTTATATGACATTGATTTACAGTTAAGACCCAATGGCAATTCAGGGAGTCTGGTGACAACCCTGAATGAATTTGCAGACTATCAACAAAACCGAGCCTGGATATGGGAACATGCCGCATTAATTAAGGCGAAGCTGGTGTATGGCACAGACCGGCAACGACAGATGTTTAAACGCTTAAGGCAACGCATCTTAGGCTTACCGAGAACGGCTGATGAAGTGCATAGTGCCTTGGCTGATATGCGTAAAAAGCTTATCAAAACGGACAGTACCCATCAACTTGAGTTTGCGGTCATGACAGCGGTTTTGGTGCACAGTCATCAATACCCGCAATTGGCCGAATTACAGTACTTATCGGATATGTTTGCTGAACTCAAATTGTTGGGGCTGTTGCCATCGCAGCAAAAATTACCGCAACCACCGGTGCCGGTGGAGTAATCTGTTTGCCTAAAAAAGCCCGGATTTACCGGGCTTTTTTAATTGTCAGTCGGCGGTGAAGTGACTAAGCTATTTTGACTTCCTCACGTGTGGTGTAAGCCTGCGTGCGGTCAAAAGCGTCATGGGGAAAATCATCCACCGCAATGATGTCAGCCACTTGTGCTCTGACTTTGGTCAGGGTGTTGAATTCACTTTTGTTGATAATATCCCGTTCCAAAGCCTGATTGAGCTGTTCAGCCGGTTCAATGGCATCAATCTCGCCACTTTTTTGGGCTTTTAAGATACGCCGCTCCAAAGGCTCGGTATCAATGACTTTAGCCAGTACCTGGTTCATTTTAGCCACCAGATTGTTCTCAGAAACTTGTTTGTCGATACCGTCACATAAGCGATCACGGGTTTCATTGGGCGATAGCAGTAACGTGGCAACTTTATGGCCGAGGCGATCACCCGGTGGCAATTCATGTGTCCCCAGCGGGAAAATCACACGTCGTAGCATAAAGCCCACGGCTTTATTGGGGAAGTTATAACTGAGAATTTTCAGCGCCTGTTCTATTTCATAGAAATGATGGTGTAACGCCCAGGCCACCACCGGTTGATCAGCGCTTTGGTGCCCCTGGTCGCGATAGCGTTTTAGAACCGCAGAGGCCATGTATAAATGGCTCAGTACATCACCTAAACGCGCTGATGTGGATTCACGTTTTTTGAGCGAACCACCCAATGTCAGCATGGCCACATCTGCGGCAAAACCAAAAGCAGCACTGTACCGGGTAATTCTTGAATAAAACTGTTTGGTAAATTTATCACCGGGACCGGGCTCTAAGCGCCAGCTGCCCAAGCCCATGAAAAATGAGCGCACGGCATTTTGGAAGGTATAGCCCATGTGTTTAAACAACAAATGGTCAAATGTTTTCAAAGATTCTTCTTGATCCGCCAAATTTGCGGCTTCCATTTCTTTTAACACATAAGGATGACAGCGAATCGCACCCTGACCGAAGATAATTAAACTGCGCGTCAGAATGTTGGCCCCTTCCACCGTAATCCAGATTGGTGCACCCATCCAGGCCCGGCCCAGGTAGTTATTGGGACCCATAATAATACCTTTTCCACCATGAATGTCCATGGCATCGGATATGATAGAACGGGCCATGTCGGTGGTATGCATTTTGGCAATGGCTGATGGTACCGATGGACGCTCACCACGATCCACGGCAGCGGCTGTCATGGTTGACACCGCAGCACAGGAATAGGTTTTGCCGGCAATACGGCACAAGGCTTCTTCAATGCCTTCAAAACGTCCGATGGGCAAGTTAAACTGTTTACGAATACGGGCATAGGCACCGGTGGCATAGGCCACCATTTTAGCGCCGCCGGTGGAACTTGATGGCAATGAAATGGCCCGGCCCACAGCCAGTACTTCTGACAGCATGCGCCAACCGTGACCAATCATTTTTTCACCACCAATAATGGCGTCCATCGGTACAAACACATCCTTGCCACGAACCGGGCCGTTCATAAACATGACGTCTAAAGGTAGATGACGTCTGCCGATATCCATGCCGGGCGTGTCGCTGGGAACCAATGCTAAGGTAATACCTAAGTGCTCTTTGTCACCTAAAATCTTATCAGGATCGGTCATTTGGAAGGCTAAGCCGACCACAGTAGCAACCGGTGATAGGGTGATGTAACGTTTGTCAAAAGTCAGATTGATGCCTAACACCTCTTTACCGTCAATGGTTTTTTTGCATACCACACCGGTATCGGGTATCGAGGTGGCATCTGAACCGGCACTGGGCGCTGTTAAGCCAAAGCAAGGAATTTCTTTGCCTGCGGCTAATCGGGGTAGGTAATGGTTTCTTTGTTCATCGGTGCCGTAATGTAATAACAGTTCAGCCGGCCCCAGGGAATTGGGTACAGCGATGGTGGCACCGGCCACGGCGCTGCGGGAGGCCACTTTTTGTAGGACATAGGAGTGTGCCAGGGCGGAAAAGCCCAAGCCGCCATACTCTTTGGGAATAATCATGGCGAAGAACTTTTCGTTGGCAATGAATTCCCATACTTTTTTCGGCATATCGCCTTTCACATGGTTATATTCATGTTCGTCAATCATTTCACACAATTTTTGCACCGGTCCATCGATAAAAGCCTTCTCTTCGGTGGTCAGTTCCGGTTTTTTCATGCTGTGCAAGCGTTTAAAATTTGGTTTGCCGCTGAACAACTCAGCATCCCAATGCACCGTACCTGCTTCTAAAGCCACCCGTTCGGTTTCTGATAATTGGGGCAATGCTTTGCGAAAGAATGTTAAAAAATGTTGCGTGAAGTATTGTTGCCTGATGGCTTTGATGTTCAAGAACAAAGCCGGCAGGACAAACAGCAACAAGATAAAAAAACCAGCCCAAAATGAACTGTCGGTGAGAAAAATGCATGCCACTAAGACAACAGCTGTGGCTAAAGTCCAGGTTTTAACGGATGTTCGCAAGTATGCGCTGGCTAAAGTAACCAGGATAAACATACCCAATAAAGCTAAAAAACTCATGATGATGCCTAAAAAAAGTTTAACATACGGTACAGTATGGCGACAGTCACGATGATTGTCAATACGCAGGCGTATGGAAAATGTAAATTTGTCATTGACCGCGCTTAAATTGTGGTTATGATAAAGCCATGATGAAGCAAAATAAGGCCGTAAACGAAAACCAAAAGAAAAAATCACTGAACCCCAGGGACTGGGAACAAGCCACCTTGGAAGTGATTGCTAACCAGGGCGTCAGTGCGGTGGCGGTGGAAACCATCGCCCGGGTTCTGGGTGTCACCAAAGGCAGTTTTTACTGGCATTTCACCAACCGCAAGGATTTAATCGTGGCGGCGTTAAAGCGTTGGCGTGATGAAGATAACAAAGTAATCAGACAACGTGTGTTATCGGTCCGGGATCCGTATGAGCGACTGAAAACCTGGTTTTTACTGTCCGCTGAACCGTTGCAAAGCCATCTTATATATGCCACTTTATTGGCGGATCGGCAACACAGCTATGTTTCCAAAGTGCTCAAAGAAGTCACCGTCGAACGGCTCAATCATTTGCAACAATGCTACCAGGACATTGGTTACAGTGAAACCAAGGCCAAACAACAGTCTTTATTGGCATACTCGGTTTATGTCGGATATTTACATATGACCAAAACCCTGCACGGTCAGTTTAAGCACGACAATAATGTTGATGAGTATGTCAAACATGTGGCCGGTCAGCTGATTCATCCCCCAGAATCGGTATCCATAGATTTAACGCCCGGTACAAGCAGCCAATGTGATGATGCATTGCGTGACTGATAACATCGATGTGAGGACTGCGGGGGGCTGAAATAAATAGCTTGTTTCACCACCTGTTTTTTGCTAATATCGGATTCAATACGATATTTTAATTAATAATAATCAAAAAATGCGCCGAGTAGTCCTTGTTTTATTAACCGTTTTTTTCGTGCCTAGCCAGGTCATGGCGGTTACAGGCTATGCGGTGGCGGATGACAGTTTTGATTACCCCGATCATATCGTAGAAATTGATTTAGATACCGGTGATTTTGAAAGTTTTGGACGGATACCTGACCCTTATATCGGTATTGAGGGTATGGCCATATCAGCCAATAATGTTATCTACGGAGCTGACGATAATACCAAAACCCTGGTGCAAATCGACCTCACCGATGCGCGTGCGTTCCCGGTTGCCAATGTCAGCCAAAATTTTGGCTTTGGGAATGTTCAGGAAAGTCATGATTACGGTATGACCTTTGCTTGTGATGGCACACTTTATCTTGTTGTTAAAAGTAATCAGGGCCTGTATACGGTCAATCCACAAACTGGTAAAGCCACTTTAATCGGCAACACCGGGCATAATTTTACGTCACTGGCTTCCTGGGATAATCGATTGTATGCCGTGGCTTCGGGTGATTTTAATCTCTATGAAGTTAATACAGAAACCGCTGAAGCCGCTTTAGTCGGCCCTTTAGGGGATTTAGGCGGTGGTGTTGAATTATACGGCTCTGGCATGAGTTTTGATGCAGATGGTCAATTATGGATGATTATTAACTTGCGCCTGTCTGATCCGCTTAATCCATTGCAATCACGAATCTTTAAAGTGGACACCCAAACCGGTCATGCCGACTATATCTCAGATACCCTGGTGGGTGTTGAATCGCTGGCTATCGCCAACGGACAAGGTTGCGCACGCGGTACCCCGGTCTTGGAACAAATACCAACGCTGAATCTGACCGGCTTTTGGTTATTAATCTTAACTGTTATTCCTTTTGGTTTAGTGGCTGTTCGCCGCGCTCAATAATATTGGCCCGACCTTTACGGTTGCACTGTCGCTGTATTCTCAGCTTTAATATCATAATCTTTGACCTGTGATTTAGGTATTCAGGCGCTTTGCCGTTATAATACCCCTTTAAACAGTCAACCTTTTGGAGCAAATTTATGGGTATAAGCGTAACACAACTTGTCATTATTCTGGTGGTGGTGGCGTTAATTTTTGGCACCAAAAAGCTGCGTAATATTGGCGGTGATTTAGGCGGTGCCATTAAAGGCTTTAAAAAAAGCATGCAAGACGATGAGCCGGATGAACTCACCAATCAAAAAACAGAACAAACCGATTCTGTCAAAAAAGAATCACAAAAACAAGATAAGTAATTATGTTTGATATCGGCTTCAGTGAGTTATTGCTGGTTTTTGTTGTGACGTTATTGGTGGTTGGGCCTGAAAAGCTACCGGGTGTGGCCCATAAAATGGGTCGCTTTTTCGGTCAACTGAAACGAACCTTTAATCAGGTGAAGCACGATGTCGAACAAGAGCTGGAAATAGAGGCTGTCAAAGCCAAACTCAAAGAAAATGCCATGGCCGAAGAAGCCCGTCAACTGGCTGATGAAATGTCAAAAACGATTGAAATCGAACCGCAGGATTCGGTGAAAAAGCGCAAAGATAAGGGTCATCATGACTAATTCAGAGCAGTCGATTATCGATCATCTGGTTGAACTGCGAAGTCGGTTATTAAAGGCGGTGTTGACGGTTCTGGTATTAATTGTCATCATGTTCCCTTTTGCCGGCGAGATATACACCCTGATTGCCAAACCGGTCATGATGAATTTATCTGGTGACACAGAAATGATTGCCACCGGTGTACTATCGCCTTTTTTGACACCGTTTAAAATGGTCATTATTCTGGCCGTCATTATCAGTATGCCGGTTATTTTTTACCAGATCTGGGCGTTTGTGGCGCCGGGTTTGTACCGTCATGAAAAGAAAATCGCCAGACCAATCTTGTTCAGTGGTATCGTCTTGTTTTATTTAGGCTGTGCTTTTGCTTATTTTGTGGTATTTCCTATCCTGTTTGTTTTTTTACCCGGTATCGCTCCTGAGGGTGTGGTGTATATGCCGGATATCAATTCTTATTTAGACATTGTCATTCGTTTGTTTTTTGCTTTTGGCTTGGCTTTTGAAATTCCGGTGGCAGTCATAATACTGATTGTTTTGGGCGTGACCACAGCTTCTCAGTTAGCCGCAAAACGACCTTATATTGTGGTGGGTATTTTGGTGGTCGCGATGCTATTAACGCCGCCTGATCCCAGTTCTCAAGTGTTGTTGGCCATCCCAATGTGGATATTGTTTGAATTTGGCTTGTTGATGGGGCGAATTTTACGCCGTCAATCTCAACAAGCCAGGCAAAATGATCCGGGATAATGTCAAGCACTTATTGGATTTAAAGAAGCTTAGCGATATTTCCGTTACAATGTCGTCATTCATTTATACAGCATCAATATGAGTCAGACAAAAAAAGAAATCTTTCGTCGGGATTACCGGCCACCGAATTATTGGGTGCGTTGGGTTGATTTGGCCTTTTTGGTCGAACAGGATCATACTCTGGTGCGCGCCCGAATATTGTTCAAACAAAACAGCGCAAACGACGATAACAGTCTATTTTTGCATGGTCATCATTTATCCTTACAACGTTTATCTATCGACGGGAATGAGGTTTCTGCAGACGATTTACAACTCACGGAACAGGGTTTGCTGTTGTCTGATTTGCCGGAACAGTTTGAATTACGTAGTGAAGTTAAAATTTATCCCGGTGAAAACACCGCTTTGGAAGGTCTTTATCAATCCGGTGAGTTTTTCTTAACCCAATGCGAAGCGGAAGGTTTTCGGCGTATTACCTATTACCCCGATCGTCCCGATGTTCTGGCACCATTTGCCGTCACTATTGTCGCGGAAAAAAACCGCTATCCGGTGTTATTGTCCAATGGTAATCAGGTGGCCGCCGGTGAATTGTCTCATAACAGACACTATGTTAAATGGGTGGACCCTCATCCCAAGCCCAGTTATTTGTTTGCCATGGTGGCCGGTGATCTGGCTTATATTGAAGACAGTTTTACCACCGCCAAAGATAAACAGGTGCAATTACGTATTTACACTGAGCGCCGCAATATCGATGCCTGTGATTATGCCATGCAGTCCTTAAAAAATGCCATGCGTTGGGATGAGCAGCGGTTTAATCTGGTGTATGACTTAGATGAATACAATATTGTGGTCACGGATGACTTTAATATGGGTGCCATGGAAAATAAAGGTCTAAACATTTTTAACTCCAAGTATGTGTTGGCCAGGCAGAATACCGCTACAGATCAGGATTTTATTAATGTCGAAGCGGTAATCGGTCATGAGTATTTCCATAACTGGACCGGAAATCGAGTGACCTGCCGTGATTGGTTTCAACTCAGTTTAAAAGAGGGTTTGACTGTTTTTCGAGACCAGGAATTTACTTCAAATCAACAATCGCGTGCTGTTAAACGCATTGAGGATGTTCGTCATTTACGTACTGCACAATTTGCCGAAGACGCCTCGCCTATGTCCCATCCGGTGCGGCCTGATTCTTACATTGAAATTAATAATTTTTATACCCTGACCGTATATGAAAAAGGTGCTGAAGTGGTGCGCATGTATCATACCCTGTTGGGTGAAGCCGGTTTTCAAAAGGGTCTGGATTTATATTTCAAACGGCATGATGGTACTGCGGTCAGCTGTGATGATTTTCGTGCCGCCATGGCCGATGCCAATGACGTGGATCTGACTCAATTTGGTTTATGGTACAGCCAAAATGGAACGCCCGTGGTGAATGTTGAAACAGACTATGACCCGGACAAGCGGCAATTTAGTTTGCATTTTCATCAGCAACAGCCACAGAGTTGCCAAGGCCAGCAGCCCTGGCAAGCCATGCATATCCCCATTAAATTAGCGCTCTATAATAAGGACGGTCAGCCGCTTAAGCTTAACGCGCAATCTGACACAGAGATGGTTTTTGAATTAACCCAGGCGCGTCAGTCATTGGTGCTTGACGGTGTTGACGGTGTTCCGATACCCTCTTTATTGCAGGGCTTTTCGGCGCCGGTACGCCTACAGCAACCCTTATCATTTGAACAATTGGCTTTTTTAGCGCAGCATGATCGTGATTCGTTTAACCGCTGGGATGCGGCGCAACAATTGCAACAGCAGATTATTGTGGCCAAATACCAAGCCCTTATTGAGGATAAGCCTTACACCACACCGGGTTTGTTTTTTGACTCATTCCGCCAGTTGTTGTTAAATGAATCCATAGATCCGGGTTTGATTGCCGCCGCCATCACTTTACCAACCTTACAATCATTGATTGTCAACATGGAGGCGGTTGATGTGGCGCTATTACATCAGGCCAAAGAAT
>CAZWVE010000007.1:7048-14557 GCA_964636925.1 uncultured Marinicella sp. | reverse complement strand
AATTTAGGCACCACTTTGGCCAACAAAATAAAAAGCGAACCGACTGCTAAAACCAACAAAATAGCCGGGTAAATCATCGCAGAAACGACAGAATCACGCAATTCTTTGGCACTTTGCAGGTAGGTGTTCAGCCGCTGTAACGACACTTCTAATGTACCACCCATTTCACCGGCACGCACCATGTTGGTGTACATGTTGGAAAAAACGCCGTGTTGGTCTTCTAATGCATCTGACAAAGAACCGCCACCACGCACTTTATCGCGCACTTGTTCAATCATCGGTCGCAGACGTTCATCATCATTTAAATCAATCATGACCGACAGAGATCGATCCAATGGCATACCCGAAGACAGTAATGTGGCCAGTTGTTCGGTAAAATGTGCCACTTGTTTGTTGTTAATTTTACTACGTCTGGCCAATAGGTTTTCCAATGAGAAACCCGGCTTAAGTTCCTTGGCCGAGATTGGCATATTGCCTGCTTCCTGGATCTTGGCAATCACTTCAGCCTTGGTCATGGCTTCAATCTGACCTTCCAGAGGTTCACCGGCCGGTGTAATGGCCTTGTAGATAAATTGTGCCATTATGCGTGTGACACCCGTATCACTTCTTCAAAACTGGTCTCGCCATCCAGGCATTTTAGCAACCCGTCTTCGTACATGGTGAGCATGCCTTCTTTTTGTGCCTGTTTTTGCAACTCACCGGCGGTGGCACCTTTCATTACCATCCGTTTAAGTTCTTCGCTCATGGTCAGGCATTCCAGGATAGACATTCGACCGGCATAACCGGTGGGATTTTCTTTCGACGGCTGTGCACGATAAAAATAATACTCATCTTGCGGTTTTAGCTGCTTTAAACCAAGCTCTTCAACCATTTCCGGCATCACTTGATAACGCTCCATACTGGACTTATCCAAACGGCGTACCAATCGTTGTGCCAATAAACCGTTCACTGTGGAAGTGAGCAAATAATCCTCAACACCCATGTCAATCATACGGCTGATACCACCGGCGGCAGAATTGGTGTGGATGGTTGATAACACCAAGTGACCGGTTAAGGCCGATTGAATGGCAATTTTAGCAGTTTCCAAATCCCGCATCTCACCAATCATAATGATATCCGGGTCTTGCCGAACAATGGCTCTTAGTGCGGTTGAAAAATCAAGACCAATCGATGATTTGGCCTGGATTTGATTTATACCGGTGAGCTGATACTCCACCGGGTCTTCAACGGTAATAATTTTACGATCTTCGGTATTCAGTCGCTGTAAAGCGGTATAAAGGGTGGTGGTTTTACCGCTACCGGTGGGCCCGGTCACCAATAAAATACCATGTGGCATTTCCAGTACTTTTAAAAAAGGTTTTAAGGTGTGGTCACGAAAACCCAATTGATTAAAATCAAAAACAATACTTTCGCGGTCCAAAATACGCATGACCACCGATTCACCGTAGGAGGTCGGTACCGTGGATACCCGCAAATCCAACTCTTTACCCTGAACCCGCAACATAATGCGACCGTCTTGCGGCAAGCGGCGTTCGGCAATATTCAATTTTGCCATGATTTTAATACGCGAAATAACTGCCGCCGTAGAACGGGCCGGTGGTGATTCCACTTCATGCAAAACACCGTCTAATCGGTAACGCACTTTAAGTCTGTTTTCAAACGGCTCAATGTGAATATCCGAAGCCCTGGATTCAACCGCACGCTGCATAATCATGTTAACCAGGCGAATCACCGGCGCCTCAGAAGCCAGATCTTTTAAGTGCTCAACATCTTCTTCTTCGCCACTGTCTTCGCCCAGGCCTTCGACAATCTGACCCATGGCCGACTTGCCACCACCATACAACTTTTCAATGGTATTTTCGACCTCAGACGGCATGCCGATTTTAATATTAATGTCCTTATCAACAACCATTTGAATCGATTTCAATAAATAATCCAAGTAAGGGTAAACCATGACCACGGTAATCGACTCTTCATCTTCCGCAATCGGCACAAATTGCGATTCGCGCATAAACCGTATGGGGAATTCGGCATTGACGTTGGTGGTATCGGGAATATCATCTTCCTTGATTAAAGGCAAATCCATCAGTTCATGCAGACTCAACGCCACATCACGTTCCGAAGCCAGACCTAAACGCACCAACAAAGGTACCAATGAAACACTGAAGCTTTCTTTATTAAGACGAATACCGCGTTGCAAATCGTCTTCTTTGAGACGACCTTTTTCAACCAGGTAGCCACTTAATCGGCTTTCAAAATCCGGCTCGGGCAACTTGGTTTCGACGTGTTCTTTTGTTAATACGTTTTCTGACATAATATAGTAATTATTTTATCCACCCTGTTAGGTACTTTAAGACAACCATAGTTTAGCAAAGTTCTGATTGTTAACCTCAGACCCTAATGAGGACAACCCGATAATCCGGCTTACATAGCCATTGCATTGAGCCATCGTTATGATAATCCATGCCGGCCTGCTACGTTAGTTCAGTTTCTCGCCAACCAATTAATGATTCAATAAATTTATGGTTTAATAGTATCCATAAAACAATTGGCACCACCGGCGTTAAAATCAAATACGATAATTGATACATGGCTGCCACCAAATTATGACTAATGCCGGTAGCATTGATGGCCTCAAAGGCATCGCCACCTGAAAACAACAGCGACTTACAGGTTTCCCAAAAAACACCATTGGTTTGGATCAGACAAGTAACCAAATAAGCCACTAAAATATGGAGGATTTTTTTCTTATAAGACAACACCGGAACAGAGATTGTTAGCCCTGAAAAAACCGCCAGTCCATAACCATAAATCATGGGATTAACCGTAACATCCAATACCGCCAGCTTATCTTCCTGTCCGGCAAACTGCTGTTGCGGAAATATTAATGTCTCGACAGTTAATACAAAACGACTTTGACTAATACCATTAAATAAATCAGGCTGCCAGCTGGTCAATATCCACTCAGCCAAATAATGTACCGGCAAGACAAGCAAGGTCGCTGCAGTAAACCAAATAAAAAAACACAGTGGCAAATAAAGCACTGAACTGACCAATAATTCTTTGATGGGTGATTTCATAACTCTCTAATTAACAAACTTACGGGCATTATAGAACATTCGCTGCCAGGGGGATGATTCTTGCCAATCACGCGGTGCCCACGACATTTGCACACCGCGAAAAACCCGCTCCGGATGGGGCATCATGGCCAGTATCCGACCATCGCTATTACTGACGGCAGCCACTGCTGATTGAGAGCCATTGGGATTAAACGGATATTGCATCGTCATTTGACCCTGATTATTGACATAATGCGCGGCCATAATGTCTTGGTTTGCCTGATCTGAAAAGACAGCCCGACCTTCGCCGTGGGCGATGGCCACCGGAATCACGGCACCGGCCATATCCTGGAAAAACAAATTGTTTGTTTTGGTAATCTGCAGTGACGAGAATCGTGCTTCAAACTGACCACTGTGATTGGCCACAAAATCAGGCCAATTGTCCGTACCAGGAATAATTTCACGTAAGCCTGAAAACATTTGACAGCCATTACAAACACCCAGTGCAAATCGATTATTATCAGCAAAAAATTCACTGAATTGCCGACGCAACGTGTCATTAAATAAAACACTCAATGCCCAGCCCTGCCCGGCACCCAGCACGTCTCCGTAGGAAAAACCACCACAAGCGACAATACCTTGATAAGCTGACAATTGTTTGCTGTGATTGGTTAATAATGTCATCGGCACATCATCACAATCAAAGCCGGCTCGCATGAAAGCCACCGCCATTTCATTTTGACCATTAATACCCTGTTCACGCAAAATAGCCACACGCGGTTTGGCGGTGTTAATATAGGGTGCCATTAACTGATCATCAAAATCAAAATTAACAGCAGGCGAGAGGCCGGGGTTGGGCTCTTTAATCAATGCAAACTCACTGTCACAATCTTTTGGATGATCACGCCGTGCGGCCATTTCATAACTGGTCCGTGACCAAATTTGTTGTAATTCAGCCCGCTTTTGTCGGTATTCACCCTGCGCATGCTGAATGCGTAATTCGTCCCGGTCATTGGGTTGACCCAGATGCACGGCCAAAGTATCCAGCTGATGACTTTTTAGTAAATTTTCGACCGCACTCATGGCACCCGCTTTCACCTCAATCACCACACCCGGCTCTTCGTTAAACAAACTTGACCACAGATCACCTGTCACGGTGATATCCACACCACAATGACCGGCAAAACACATTTCAGCGACGCTGGCCAATAAGCCGCCGTCAGACCTGTCATGACAGGCAGATAATACATCATGTTCGATGGCATCGGCCATAAACGAAAATAGTCGTTTCACATAGATTGGCTGATCCAGGTCAGGACAGTCCTGTCCTAACTGGTTTTGCACCTGATATAAAACCGAGCCACCCAGACGTTGTCGTCCCGCCGCTAAATCAATTAACATCAGGTTGCCATTGGTGTCGCCACTTAATTGTGGTGTTAAATGATGGCGCACATCCTGCAACGGCGCAAAGGCAGAAATTATCAAAGACAGCGGCGAGGTTACGGCACAATCCCGACCTTTTTCATTGCGCCAACTGGTGTGCATTGACATCGAGTCTTTACCCACCGGAATACCAATATCTAACTCCGGGCAGAGCGCCATGCCTACGGCCTCAACCGCTTCATACAGTGCTTGAAACTCACCCGGTTCGCCACTGGCCGCCATCCAGTTGGCAGACAGTTTAACCGTACTTAAATCCCTTAATCCGGTACCGGCCAAATTGGTCAAAGCTTCACACACTGCCATTCGTGCCGATGCGGCAGGATTAAGCAGCGCCAGTGGCGTACGTTCCCCGACAGCCATGGCTTCACCGGCAAAACCCTCATAATCACGCAGCGTAATGCCACAATCAGCCACCGGTACTTGCCAGGGGCCCACCATTTGATCACGATGCACCAGTCCGGTCACGGTACGATCACCAATGGTAACTAAATACTGTTTGCTAGCCACCGCAGGAAATGACAGCACTTGCTCGATGGCCTGGTTTAAATCGGTCAGTTGTGGCTGAAAGGCCCGGCTCACAAGCGCCTGTTTTTTGATGGCAATCTCTGTTTTCGGGGTATTGCCAAACAGTAAATCCATGGGTATATGAACCGCGTCTTGTTGCAGTAATTCATCACGAACGCGCAAGGTTTGAGCCGCAGTGGCTTGTCCCATAACAGCTAAAGGGCAGCGTTCTTGGCGACATAGATTTTCAAAATCAAGCAATCGCTCAGGTTTGATTGATATCACATAGCGTTCTTGTGATTCATTGCACCAAATTTCCATGGGCGACATTGACACATGGTCGATTTGTAAGCGTCTGAGTTCAATGTCACCACCCAACCCCGCATCGTGTAAAATTTCCGGAATGGCATTGGATAAGCCACCGGCACCAACATCGTGAATGGAACGAATGGGACTGTTTTCACCCTGATACCAACAACGGTTAATGACCTCCTGACAGCGACGTTGCATTTCCGGATTACCCCGTTGCACCGAGGCAAAATCCAATTCTTCCTGGCCGTCTGCACTGCTCACCGAACTGGCGGCACCACCGCCTAAACCAATTAACATGGCGGGACCGCCCAAAACAACGACGTAATCACCGGGCTGGGTGTCTTGCTTTCGGGTATGAATGTCATGAATACTACCCATACCACCGGCCAGCATAATGGGTTTATGATAACCGCGCCATCGACCATCAACGGCGTCTTTTATTTCAAAATTCCGAAAATAACCCACAATATTCGGTCGCCCAAATTCATTGTTAAAAGCAGCCGCGCCAATCGGCCCTTTTTGCATAATTTCAAACGCTGAAGCCATGCGTTTTGGCTGACCGGCTAATTCCTTTTCCCAGGGTTGTATAAAACCGGGAATATTTAAATGGCTGACTGAAAATCCGCACAAACCGGCTTTGGTCATGGCACCCTGTCCAGTGGCAGCCTCATCCCTGATTTCCCCACCGGAACCGGTAGCAGCACCAGCAAATGGTTCAATGGCCGTGGGGTGATTGTGGGTTTCGACTTTTATCAGCACATTAATCAGTTGTTCTTGTTGTTGGTACTGACCCTGACCATCGATAATCAAACGCCGACCGCGGCCTCCGGAAAATACGGCGGCATTATCTTTGTAAGCAGATAAAGCCGGCTCTGAGGTCTGCGCTTCGGTATTTTTTATCATTTTAAACAAAGACATAGCCTGGGCTTCATCGTCGATGGTCCAATCGGCGTTAAATATTTTATGACGACAATGTTCTGAATTGGCTTGTGCAAACATCATTAGCTCAACATCAGTCGGATTTTTATTGAGCTTTTGATATTGTTTTAAAAGATAACTGATTTCATCATCACTTAAGGCCAGTCCAAGCGTCGTATTTAAATGTTCAAGCGCTGCCCTGCCTTTTGTATCTAAGGGTACCTGCGTTAATGGTTGTGGCGCCTCATGATCAAATAAACGATTAAGCCCTGTGTGACCGGCATAAACCATTTCGGTCATTCGATCATAAAATATAGTCGATTGTGACTGACCTTTTACGGATTTAGAAAACTGAATACGTCTGCCGGCTTCCACCCTGCAGACTTGTTTTAATCCACAATGGTGAAAAATATCGGTGGCTTTACTTGACCAGGGCGAAATGGTGCCGGACCTCGGGAATATAATCAGGGTGTCATCTACATAGGAAAGCGGTGCTATTTGTGCGTTCAGTAAACGTTCGACCTTTTCACTGTCAGCAGCGTCCAAAGACTGCTCAATTTCCATCACATAAACCGATTTTGCATCAACAATCTCCGGCCATTGATTGGCTTGGGCTATTTCATTAAGCTTATGTTTTTGAAAGGCTGAAAAAGCGTCGCCGCCAAGTAAAGTAACCAGAGTGAGCGCCATAGCAAATTCTACAAAAATGACAAAGCCGCTATTTTAACGCAAAACAGCGTGGCTTTTCCGACAAAAAACCCACCAATTGGCGGGCATTGTTGTCAAAATTGAATGGTTGTTACTCAGATGCCTGCAGAGAATCCAGACGTTGCTTGAGTTGTTGCGGCGGCATATAGCCCGGCAACATGGTGCCATCTTTTAAAATTAAGGCCGGTGTGCCTGTGACACCCGTGGCCAGTCCGGCCTGATATTGTTCCGTAACCGGATTATCACATTGCTTTTGTGCCACCTGCGAACCGGCTTTGGCCTGATCCATGGCTTTATGTTGATCAGCGGCACACCAAACACTCACCGCCTTATCATAAGAGGCCGTTTTTAAACCCGATCGGGGAAAAAACAAATAAGAGATACCAATGCCCAAGTCATTATATCCCTGCATTTCCGCATGCAATTTACGACAGTAACCGCAGTCAATGTCGGTAAAGACAGTGACTTCATATTGCATGTCATCGGGAAAGTAATTAATGCGCGAATCAGCCCCGAATTTATCCAGGGTTTCCACCCGCAAACCGGCTTTTTTCTGGTCAGTGAT
>CAZWVE010000007.1:0-7038 GCA_964636925.1 uncultured Marinicella sp. | reverse complement strand
TGATATCAACACGCCGGTCAATATCAAATATTGACCCCTGAATTAAATACTGGCCGTCCTCAGACATATAGACAATGTCTGTACCTCGACCGGTATCGACCATCAATTCCTTAATGTCACCAATCGGTGTATCGAATACGGCCGTCACTTTAACATTGGGCGCGGTTATTTTTGCCAGTGCTTTTTGATATGGCGCGACATCATTCTCGGCGGATACAGAAAAAACCGTTAATAAGGAAGCCAAAAAAATTATTTTTATGTACATAAGTTGTCCAATGGTGATATCAAATCAGTCGCTGTTTTCAGCTTGTCGACTGTTATCAATCATCTCTAATCGTTGTTTCAGTTGCTGCGGTGGTACTAACCCGGGTATCATTGTACCGTCTTCAAGTATCAGTGCCGGGGTGCCGCTAACACCTATGGCAATTCCGGCATTATAATGCTCAGTTACCGGATTGTCACATTGTAATTGTGTCAATTGCGTGCCAGCCATTGCCTGATCAAGGGCTTTTTTACGGTCATCAGAGCACCAGGCACTCACCGCTTTTTGAGCAGAATCCGTGTTTAAACCAGATCTCGGGAAGAATAAATAAGAAATACCAATACCTAACTCATTGTATTCAGTCATTTGCTGATGTAACTGACGACAATAAGGACAGTCCACATCGGTAAACACAGTCACCAGATGCTGCATGTCATCGGCATAATAATTAATCCGCCTGTTGTCCTTAAACACGCTTAACCGTTGTAAACGCAAATCACCTTTTTTACGTTCGGTGACATCAATCCGGTTTTCAACATCAAATAAACTGCCGTTAAATATATACTGACCGTCTGTTGATATATACAAAATTTCACGACTCTTACCGGTGTTAACCGTTAATTCTTTCATACCACTAATGGGTGTGTCATTGATGGCTTCAACACTTAAATTCCCCGAAGTTATCGACTTTAAAGCCTGTTCATAAACCTGCTTGTTGTCAGCCAATGATTCTGACAGAATTAATAATAATGTGATACCACATATATATAATTGTTTCATATAAACCCAACATAAAAAAATTAGACCAAATACAAAACATTTTGTTCATTGATAAAATAATAAGTTAACCACGCGGGTGGTATTTGGCGTGCAGAGTTTTGAGTTTTTCTTTGGCCACCAGGGTATATATTTGCGTGGTGGATAAATCACTGTGTCCCAGTAATAATTGAATCACCCGTAAATCAGCATTATGATTGAGTAAATGGGTGGCAAATGAATGCCGCAATCCATGGGGTGAAGGTGCCGGTGTGATGCCAGCCATTTGCGCATATTTTTTAATACGATACCAGCAAGCCTGGCGACTTAAGACTGAGCCTTTTTGATTTTTAAACACCCAGCGTTCTGGATTGGCATGTGTAAATAAGTGATTTTGATTGAGATGTTTTTGCAACCAAAACAACGCTTCTTCTCCCAGGGGAACTAAACGCTCTTTATTGCCTTTGCCCACAATGCGTAGCGCACCCTGGTTATCATTTATTTGGTTGGCTTTTAAATTCACCGCTTCGCTCACGCGCACTCCGGTAGCATACATCATTTCCAATAAGCACTTATCACGTAAACCGACATCCGTGGCCACATCCGGTTGGTTTAAAAGATGTTCGATTTGTTCCTCAGTAAGGGGTTTGGGTACTGAAGCAGCTTGTTTAGGTATCACTGTTTGGTTAAAAGGATTGTCTTTTAGGTGATGGTTTACTTGTAAAAAACGAAAAAAATGCCTCAATGCTGAGATTTTCCTGGCTTTACTCGCCGGATTTAAGTTTCGTTCGTTTAACTGACGAATGAAGGCATCCGCTTGTTCAATTGAAAGCGTCAACACTGACCACGACTGGTCCGCTAAAAATTGCAATAATTGTCTGATGTCTGTTTGATAAGCTTGAATAGAATGCCTGGAAAGTCCTTTTTCCAGATGTAGGTAGGTTAAAAACTGATCAAGATACTCAGTTTCTTTGGTCATTAATTAGTTATTCTGAGCCACTTCACGCTGAGCACGTTTTTCCAGTGTTTCTAAGTGATTCAGCCACTGTTGTGCGTTATTCCGTGACTTTTTATAATCACTGGCTTTATTAAATGCACTTCGTGCTTGTGAGTAGTTTTTTAAACTGGCTTGTGACATGCCGAGCATTAACCAGGCATTGCCGGTCTTATTCTCATCCAAACCACCTTTTTGCAAAGCACTTTGAATAGACTCGACCGCTTTCGGCCAATTTTCCATGTCCACATAAAGATAAGCACGTGTGATATCAATCTCACCATCTTTGGCAAATTCACTGGCCTTATCATAAGCCGCAAGGGCTTTATCTAATTCTCTGGCGTTATACCAGGTTTGTCCCAATTGCTTCCAATGGTCGAAATTAGATTCAACCTTACCCTCTTCTAAACCCTGAAGTAATACTTGACCGGCTTTGTAAGGAATGTCGTTAAATGAATACATTTTAAACAGTTGCGTATAATCTGTTTCTTTATCAAATAAGCCATTCTCGTAGGCCAGTACCAAAGCAGCCAGGGCATTTTTATCCTCTTTAAGGGTAAAATAAACTGAAGAAAGCTGCATATAGTAGGTTTTCTTCTCAGGACTCATGGTAATTAGAATTTTTAAAACATCTGCCATTTCCCGGTATTCGGACAGCTCGGAGTGGGCAGCCAATAATAACTGATACCAACTCTCTTTCGGCTTATCGGCCAAAGAAATGGCCTGTTGAATGGCTTTTTTAACTTCTCTGAATTCTTCTAACTGCGCATGGGCATTGGCTTTAATGGCAAAAGCTGTATCTGGAATCTCATCAACAACTTTAAAATAGTCATCTAATGCTTTTAATCCCGCACGATGATTACCTTCAATCATTAATAACTGAGCGCGTTGTAACATCATGCCAAAATGTGTTGAGTTGGGCATGGCATCGGTATCAATAGATTTCTTAAAGTATTCAGCAGCTTGACTATAATTTCCGGCTGTTGACTCTAGATGACCTAATAATTGATAGACAATGGCTTGAACATAAGCATCACGGCTATTTAAGCGTTCCAACATAGCAGTTAAACCACTACGCGCCTCACTGTACTTTTCATCTGCGATAAATTCACTGAGTTTTTCAATTCTTTTGCCCTGTTGCTCAGTCATAACACCTACAGAACCTGATGGTTTTCTTTCGGGGTTACCGGTTTTTAACGTACCTGCCCAGACAGAACTGACACACAATAAACATAAAATTATGATTGTTTTTTTCATGATGAACTCCTGCCTTATTGATCCGGTAATTCAAATTCAATCGTCTGTGTCGCCACTTGTTCGACCCCTTGACCGTTTACAATTTTTGGTTTGAATTTAAATTTTAAAATAGCGCGAATGGCTTCCCGGTCAAATATTCGTCTGGGCTTGGCATCAACCACTTCCGGATTTGTAACTGTTCCGGATGGCGTAATGGTAAATTTTACTTTAACCCAGCCTTCAATTTTAGCCATCAGTGCCTTACGCGGATATTGTGGCGCAATACGAACAATGGGAATAACACCACCTTCTTCAGACATATTAACCTGGCCAACGGCGCCTAAGAAAGGCCCGTCACCACTGATGCCCAAATCAAGGTTCGGAACATTCAGTGTTGGCATGTTATTAACAACCTGCTGCTGTTGTTGTACATTCATTTTAGGTGGTGGTGGTGGTTCTTTTGGTGGTGGCGGCTTTTTCGGAACAACACGCTTACGTTGTTGTACCTCATCAGGCACCTTCACATTAGAAAAGTCGATGGTTATATTGTCGGCATCACTCTGTGGGTTGGCACTTTGACTGATCAAAAAATGCATCAGCAAATACAATAACACTGTAATAAATGCGGCAATAACACCAACTACAAGTAAACGGGGTAAACTCATGGCTTAATCACCTCTCGCCTTTTTCAGCAGCAATCGAAATACCCGGTACGCCGGCGGATTTAATTTGGTCCATAACCTCAACTAAATCACCGGTTCGAGAACCTCGGTCAGCAATGATAACAGCATTGGCTTCCGGGTTTTCAGCGTGCATTTTCTCAACACGCGAACGCACCGCACGCAATTCAACTTGTTGCTTGTTAATCCAAATGGCGCCATCATCTTTAATGGCCACCAAAATATTACCTTTTTTCACCTCTTTGGCCTGGGAACTCGATGGACGGGAAATGTCCACACCGGTCTCTTTCACAAATGAAGTGGTCACAATGAAGAAAATAAGCATAATAAAAACCACGTCCAGCATCGGCGTGATGTTAATTTCTGCTTCGTCTTCGTGATGATGTCGTTTTTTCATATCAATTCTCGTTCATGTAAAAATTGGACTCATTTACTGTATAAATAGTTCCAATTATCATTAATGTGACTGCATACGGTCTTCTAGCTTTTCTCTTTCCACCACGGCTTTTCGCTTGAAATAGGTGGTGAAGAAGACACCAGATAACGCGGCCACCATGCCGGCCATTGTCGGGATGGTGGCTTTTGACACACCACCGGCCATGGCGCGGGCATTCGATGTACCGGCAATCGCCATAATATCAAATACATTCAACATACCGTAAACCGTACCAAAAAGACCGAATAAAGGGCTAATGGCAACCAGTGATTCTAAAAACCCGAGGCCGGAACGCAGCTTAATGGATGCTTCAGACACTTTGGCATCTTTAATACGTTTGGCATACCAGCTGGTGGTATCGGCACGTTGATTCCACTCAGCGATAATACGTTTACGCTCACCCGGATAGGTGAACGAGTAGTACCACATACGCTCCAGAATCATCAGCCACATGACAAACAGTAAGATAAAGATGGCCCAGAGTACCGGGCCACCCATGTCGATAAATGCCAGTATGTCATACCATTTATCTCTCAGCCAAAACATGCTTATTTCTCCGCCATGTTAGCAATGATGCCGGCACTTTGTTCTTCAAGTACCTGCGTTTGCTTTTTGGCCATGGATTGTAAAATGGAATGTAAAACTGTCAGAGGAATGGCCACAACCAGACCCAATACGGTGGTCACCAGAGCCATGGAGATACCACCGGCCATGGATTTAGGATCACCGGTACCCATTAAGGTAATCATTTGGAAGGTCTGAATCATGCCCACAACGGTACCCAACAGACCCAGTAACGGCGCAATGACATAAAGCACTTTAATAAATGGCAGACCAGATTCCAGCGGACCGGTTTCACGAATAATGGCTTCGTCTAATTTCAGCTCCATGGTCTCAACATCAGAATCAGGATTATCAGTGTAAACCGTCATAATCCGACCCAAAGCATTGTTTTGGTTGGGTTGTTTTTTCTTCAACTGTGATTTAATTTTGCTGCCTGAAGCCAGAAGCATAAAGAATTTAATCAAACCCAGAATTAATCCCAGGGCGCCCAGGGCTAAGATAACATATCCAACCACACCACCTTGCTTAACTTTTTCTTCAATACTGGGGGTTTGTACCACCAACTGCAGAATTGTACCGCGGGTGTAATCAATCGGTGTTTGCACCAATTCACCTTCTCCGGCATTAACAAAGTTTTTGGCCATCGAGGTAAATTTGCTGCTCGGTTGTTTTAACAGACGTTGCAATTCACCTTCTCCGGTACCTGTTTGGTCAGCCGCTTTCCATACCAGAAAATTACCTTTGTCATCGAAGGCATTAAATACGCCCACTCGGGTGACCGGCACATCTGTTTCAATTTCACCGGCTTCATCACGAACTTTGGCGTTGAATTTAGAAATTTTACCCTCTGCTACAATTTCGTGTTGCAAGGTGTACCACAATTCCCGTAATTCTTTAATGTTTGGCAATTTAGTTTGTGACGCTAAATTATTTAAAAATTCCAGGCGGTCGTTATCCAATTCCGCAGAGGTTAAGGATTCCTGGATGGCACTACGCAAATCACCGGCTAAAACCTTAACGGTGCCCTGCATTTCACCCAGGTTACCGGAACGCTCAGCCAATGTAGTTTCCAAGTCTGCCAGCAAAATTTCATTTTCATCAAACTCTGTTTTCAGCTCTTCAGTACGGGCTTCTAAGGCCTGTAATTTGGCGCGCGCTTGCGACAACAACTGGCTTTGTTGATTGCGTTGTTGTTTAAATTCGTTAATGCGCTGCTGGTTTTCTTTAGAACTTTCAGTAGCGGCTTGACGAACTTCTTGTAATAACTGGTCCAGAGAAGCTTTATTCTGCGCTTGTGCGCCGGTCGCCATGAGGCCCAGTGTCACTAAACAAAAAATTATTTTTTTCATGGTTTACTCTCCTGATACCCGGTGTAAGATAGGCAGGCCAACTAAATCCGGGGCGGCTTGTTTGGCAGCAATTCGAATACCATCTTTAATGACAGTGTTATAACGGCTGTCCAATTCTTCAAAGGCACCCGATTGCGGGTTCCACCATCCGGATTTTTTCTGATCCAGTGTTTGGTATAACAATGCCGTGCGTCCAATTTGCAGGAAGCTCACTTTGATACCGGTTTCAAGTTCACCTTCATAGGTTGAAACTGAACGACCATAATCCAACTCAATTTGATACGCTTCTGTCACTTTACGGTATTTTTCCGAGGTGGTGACATTCGAGTCGTTCAGAATATTTTCTAACTGTACAACCCGATTGGTGCGCTCTTTGATTTTGAAGGGAATATCCGCTTCAATCAAACGACCCAACATATCGACCATTTCAATCACCAACGGCACAATGGCACGGTTGGTTGATTCCAATTCGGCCATTTGGTCATTCATGGATTGGATTTGCAAATTTTGATCATTGACCACGGCTTCCAATTGTTGGTTGTAAACCGTCAAACTGTCAATCTCGGACAACACTGTGCGGTATTGAACGAGTAGCTCTTCTGTTTGATCATTCAGGCGATTGACCTGATCTTGTGCTTGTTTTGCTTGTGTGTTGGTTTCATTAACCACCTGTACAGCAGTTTGTAACTGTGCTGCGCCAACCAAGGAGGTCAGCAACAAAGCCAGCGTAACCAGGTACTTGGTTAAACCAACTTTAGAAA
>CAZWVE010000006.1:0-14743 GCA_964636925.1 uncultured Marinicella sp. | reverse complement strand
TAATGATGTTGACTGTGGTGTTCGAGAGCTATTTGCATATGCCTTGGCCCTAATTAATAACCACAGGAAACCGGAATCAATGATCCGTGTGCCAGCTCACCATTTGCAGTGAGAAGCCTTAGATCTTGAGAGGTTTCCGCCTTGTACCTTTGGTACCAAGGACGCCAATAGTCACCGGCACCAACGGTCAACATCTTTTCATTTCTCAACCATGCCATCCCAATCTCATCAGAAACAACAATTGCGACGTCTCTTACGGCAACGCAGGCACGCGCTATCGCAACATCAAGTTCAAAAAAACTCGCAGATAATTGTCGAAAAATTACGCCACAGCGAATTGTGGGCACAGTCAAGACACATTGGTTTATACCTGCCAATTAATAATGAAGTGGACTTAAGACCTTTATTAAGTTGCGATAAATACTGCTATATACCGGCTATCAATGACAATACAATGCAATTTCATTTATACCATGCACAGCTGCCATTAATAACCACACCTTATGGATTGCAGCAGCCTGAATTCAATCCACATCAGCAACCGCCGCCGTTAGACCTTTGCTTGTTGCCACTGTTGGGATTTGATGCCAGGGGACATCGCTTGGGTATGGGCGGCGGCTATTATGACCGTTATTTCGAGGCCAAAAACAGAACGATATTACTGGGTGTGGCACATGCTGTCCAGCAACTGGAGCGATTGCCGATTGAGCCATGGGATGTTACACTTGACGGCATTATCACTGAACGAAACTGGTTGACACTATGAGCAATGATGACATGAAAAAAGCGGTGGCACGCGCCGCTCTGGATTACCTCGATGAATATGATATGTTAATCGGTATGGGTACCGGCTCAACGGTGAACCACTTCATCGATTTATTGAGCACAGTTAAAAGCCGTATCGATGCGGTGGTCTCCAGCTCTGAAGCAACCACGGCGAAACTCAAATCCCTCGGCTTTCACGTCAAAGACCTGAATCAAACCGGTGATATCCTGCTTTATTTTGATGGTGCGGATGAATGTGACGCCCATAATCGACTCATCAAAGGCGGTGGCGGTGCTTTAACCCGGGAAAAAGTGGTGGCAGAAGCCGCTGAAAAATTTATCTGCCTGATTGATGAAACCAAACGGGTGGATTTACTGGGCGAATTTCCTTTACCGGTTGAAGTGATTCCCATGGCCCGAAGCCTGGTAGCCAGAAAGCTGGTTAAGCTTGGCGGTCAACCGGTTTTTCGCCAAGGTTTCATCACCGATAATGGCGGTGAAATCATTGATGTTCATCACCTGAAAATTACAGATCCGGTCACTTTAGAGCAACAAATTAACGCCATTCCGGGTGTTATCAGTAATGGATTGTTTGCCCGACGTGGTGCCGATATTACCCTGATTGCAGATAAAAACGGTCAGGTATCAACACAAAAGATCTAAAGGGAATCAGCTGCCGGCTTGTTGCAGTAACCAGTGTTTTAATGGTTTGAAGCCATTAACCAGATTCATACCGGCACCCCGTAACCAGGTCAGCGCCGGTTGCTCAACAGCATAAAAACGTTGCAGGAAACTCATCAATTCTGAAGTCATCAGCACATCACTGTGGCGCCGTCGCCGGTATCGTTTCAGTGCCCGATTGACAGCATCCGCATCAGATAAATTAATGCCTTTTATCTGGCGAACCAATTCAGCCACATCGCTTAAGCCCAGGTTAACCCCCTGCCCTGCCAACGGATGCACCACGTGGGCACTGTCTCCCAGGAGAACCAGGCGATCTTGAATCGTTTCATTGGCGTACATCTGGCGCAAAGGGAATGCCGCCCGCTCACTGATAACGTTAATGGCACCAAAATCCCGTCGCAAATGGGCTTTTAAACCATTGATAAAAAGTGCCGTATCGGCTTTGAGCCATTGTTTATGATAATCTTCGTCACAGGTCCATACCAACGAAAATACGTGGTCTTTTATCGGTAACAGTGCCACCGGACCACTGTGATTAAAAGCTTGTAGAGCAGTCTGCTCTGGTGCCTTTTCTATTTCTAAATAGCAGACAATGGCATGCTGCTGATAACTGTTTGTACGGACTGTTATACCGGCCAACTCCCGTAACGGTGAACCGGCGCCTTCACAAGCCAGTAATAAGCGACCTTGACATCGTTTTCCATTGTCCAGAGTTACCGTTACGCGCCGCTCTGTTTGTTCAAAGGATTCAATTGTTTGTTCATAATACGGCGTTACCTGCTGATGTGTTTGCCATTTTTTCTGGGCCGCGTAAACCAGCCACTTATTTTCAATAATGGCACCTAAATTTGAAGTTGCGGCAGAGCTGAATATTAGTTCGCCGCGACTGTGGTTGTCCCAAACCTGCATGGCCCGGTAGGCACCAATCCGTTTATCATCAATCAGCGAAAGAATGCCCAAATCGTCCAGGTGCAGAAGGTGTTTTTGGGCAATGGCCGAAACCCGCAACGTACGGATATCATTTGATTGGCAATCGGTTTGTCCGTTCGCCTCAATAACAGCCACCGATAAATCAGCGGCAGCCAGTGCATTGGCGCATACAGCCCCGACCATGCCACCACCACTGATAATAACATCATATTTTTCCATCATGACAACTCCGAAAGACCACCGGCTAATTGATAAAATTGTCGTTTCAGGCCGGTTAAGCTGTCTATCGCCAACAGACCCAGCGACCGACATGAGTTAATAATTGGTTGATCCAGTTTAAACCAGGTCATTAAATCATCCGTGTATTGCAATATGGTCTGCTGATCGGGCCAAGATTGCTGTTGATACGCTGCCAATACCGAATCACTGCCGATATCACCGTTATTTTTTAAAACATTGGCTAAAATATTGGTCAAACGCTGAATACCACGCACCCCTAAGTTTAAGCCTTGTGCCGACACCGGCGACACGGTATGAGCGGCATTACCCATCAGTAATACCCGTTGTTTATATTGCTGTGGCACGGTAATGCGGTATAAAGGGTAGCTGGTGCGCTTGCCGACCCGTGTAATACGGCCTAAACGGAAGCCCATGGCTTGTTGTAAAGCCGCGGTGAAATCTGCGTCATCGGCTTGTAACATCGCTTTCGCTTGCTGTTCCGGCAAGGTCCAAACTAAACCCAAGCGATCATGAAAAGGTAATAAAGCCATGGGACCCGTGGCAGTTAACCGTTCGTAAGCGCAATGCTGATGAGGCAGTGCTGTCACGACATTGGCGATTATGGCAGTGCGTTGATAATTTTTTGTGACAGTCGCCAAAGACAGTTTTTGCCTGACAAAAGAACGGGCGCCATCAGCCGCCAGCATCAAACGCGAGCGATGGCTTTGTTCACTGCTATCCATTTTATATTGAATCAAAACATCTGCTTCACCGGAAGAAAATCGGATCAGTTCAGCCGGTGCCGATAAGGTAATATGCGGATGTTTGCTGACATGTTGCCATAAACTTTGTCCCAATACTTTGGCCTCAAGGACATGGGCTAAATGCGCCACCTGTAATTCATCACGATCAAAAACAACCGAACCAAATTGACCTTTCTGACTGACATGGACCTGATTTACCGCCGTACTGTGGGGGACTAATTCGGACCAAAGACCCAAATCCTGCCAGAACAAACGTGACGCCGGATTCACAACCAACGTTCGGTCATCAAAACTGGGATGCCGGCTGTGGAATAGCTGCTGCGGATCACCGGCTTCCAAAATATGCACCGAACAATTTTTTCCAGCCAATGACAGGGCGGCGGCCAGGCCGACAAGACCACCACCGATGATGGTGATGTCATAATCACTGGCTTTATCTGTGGCCATTGTGTTGTTTTGCTAAATCATTGCGATGCAAGCCAATACTGACAAAATAATCTTCCGCAACATCGGTAACATAATCATTGGAAAAGCATGATGAATCAAAGCGATCAATATTGGGATTTCCTTCCCAGCACGCAGCTTCCAGATCTTCTAAGGTCTGATAAATCAGTCCATCAGCACCCAATAACTGACAAATTTCATCTTCCGTACGTTTATGGGCTATTAATTCATCTGCCACCGGCATATCAATACCATAAATATTCGGATAGCGAACCGGTGGCGCGGCGGAGGCAAAAAAGACCTTTTTAGCACCGGCATCACGTGCCATCTGAATAATTTGTTGTGACGTGGTGCCGCGCACGATGGAATCATCGATGAGCAATACATTTTTGCCGCGAAATTCCAGCTCCACGGCATTTAATTTACGTCGGACCGATTGAATACGCTGTTCCTGGCCGGGCATGATAAAGGTACGGCCAATGTAGCGATTTTTGATAAAACCTTCGCGAAATTTTAAATTCAAAGCATGGGCCAGCGGAATGGCTGCGGTGCGCGATGACTCGGGGATTGGAATGACCACTTCAATGTCTTCATTTGACCAGCGCTCCTTAATACGCTCAGCCAACTTTTCACCCATTCGAAGTCGGGCTTTATAAACGGACACATCATCAATCATGGAATCGGGCCGTGCAAAATAAACAAATTCAAAAACGCAGGGCGATAACTGCGTTTTTTCGGCACATACTTTGCGATGAATTTGACGCTCATTGGTGATGATAATGGCTTCACCGGGAGCGACATCGGACACCAGCTCAAAGTGATGCAAATCCAGGGCCACACTTTCAGAAGCGACCATATACTCATCGCCTTCCGGTGAACGACGCACCCCATACACCAGTGGCCTGATACCATTAGGATCACGAAAAGCGACAATGCCGTAACCCGGAATAATCAAGACACCGGCATAGGCTCCCTGACAACGTTTATGTACCCGTTTAACTGCATGAAAAATAGCTTCAGGAGTGATTTTGAGACCGGAGGCATTAGCCAATTCATGGGCAAAAATATTGAGCAGAACTTCTGAATCAGAACGGGTGTTAATATGGCGCCGATCTTCGGCAAACAATTCTCTGGTCAACTGTTCGGTGTTATGTAAATTACCGTTATGAGCAAAAGCAATACCAAAAGGAGAATTCACATAAAACGGTTGGGCTTCTTCATAATCACTTGAGCCGGCGGTTGGATAGCGAACATGACCGATACCGGCGTTGCCTTTGAGCTTTTGGGTGTTGGCTGTTTTAAAAACATCACTGACCAAGCCGTTATTTTTGACCAGCTCCAATTTGCGACCATGACAGGTGGCAATACCGGCCGCATCCTGGCCGCGATGTTGCAAGATGGTTAGACATTCGTATATGGTCGAGGCCACTTCATGATTGGCCATAATCCCCACAATTCCACACATAGGATGATAACTCCGGTTATTGTTTGTCAGGTTGCGTTGCCTGGTTTACGTTTTCTGGTTGCTTAGGTTCATCGGGCACGGCTGCCGGTGTTGCAAGGCCCGGTTGAAGAGCCTGTTTTAGGGTATCATCTTGCATAAATGAAAAATACTCACCAATATCCTCAGGCATGCGCGCCTTGACCCAGTCAGCCAGTTGTGAAAAATGCGGCTGTAGAGTTGATTGCTGCCACCAGGGGTCTTTCGACAGCGGTGTCGCTTGCAGGAATAATACCATGAAAGTTACGGCCACGGCGCCCCGTAGCAAACCAAAAAACATACCTAAAAATCGATCGGTTCCGGTTAATCCGGTACCGGCAATGATTTTACCCAATAAAAAGTTAATCAAACCACCCACGATTAAAGCCGTTAAAAATAACGCCACAAAAGCAATCAAATGTCTGGCCGAAGGTAATTCGATATAAGCTTGCAACCAGTCGGCACCGACATCCACATAATGCCAGGCCAGCCAGAAAGCAGCCACCCAAATAATAAGTGACATAACCTCACGAATTAAGCCCCGAAACAAGCTGACCACCACCGATAACAATAAAATCGCTAATATTGTAAAGTCGAACCAATTCATCTCAATCGACTAAACTGGCCAACTCATGGGTTTTAACCAAACCGTTTAGTTTAAGTTTATTTGAAATTTGTTGTTTCAGCTGTGTTGCCTGCTCTTGGTTATTGACCGGCCCCACCCGTAAACGATAACGAGTTTCACCCTGGCTGTTTTGAGACACATCAACAAAAGCGGTAAAGCCGGCTAATTTCAACTTATTGCGTAAATCAAGGGCGTTGTTTTTAGCTGAAAAACTGCCCAGTTGCACAACCCAACCCAACTGTCCTCGATCAGCGCCGGCTTTCACCTCGGCTTCACTGAGGGCAATAATTTTGGGCGTGCCGATATTGAGGTTCAGTTTATTAACGGCGGCCACATATGCATCTGCTTTAGCTTTATCTCGGTATAAGGCTTCAGACCAAACACGATATAAGGCCCTCTCCGGTGCCAATTCCACCAAAGAGCCGATACCCTTTTGTGCTAATTTATTTTTGACCTGTTGGGCATTTTCAGCTTTTGAAAAACTACCGAGTTTAACCCGATAAATGTTTTTTTCATTGTCTGGATCTTTTGTTACAGGCTTGGATTTGGCAACGTTATCGACATCGGATTGCGGTTTGTGGTCGGATTCACCACCGGCTTCTTCTGTCTCGGCGGACTTGTCAGCAGCCACTGATGGATTATTGACTGATGCCGTTGTCTCGCTCTCTATTTTTTGGGGTTTAGCCACAGGCTTCTCTTCGTTTTCAGAGGTGTTGCTTACAGGCAGGTCCTCCGATGCATCGACAATACCATTACCCTCAACAGCGTCACGGCCAATCACACTATCATCAGCTAAACTTAGCTCTGATTCAGGCAGCGTGACTTCAGCCGGCTCTTCGTTGCTTTGCTCATCATCCAGAGAGAAGGTTTGCACGCTTAATGGATGGCTGCCGGATTCAGGAATAACAATATCAATTTTATTGTCGTCGGATTTATCCACTTCATTATCAAACAGCATTGGGATAAAAATAATTGCCAAAGCGATGATGACTGAAGCGCCAATTAACCGTTGTTTAAGTTCTTGATCCATAGTTTATGTGTCTAAATGTTGCTGTAGAAATGATACCACATCCTGGTAAGACAATTGTTGTTGCGGCAAATTCCGATCCTGCATGGCTTTCACTGAAATAACCCGGCTTTGTATTTCATCCGGGCCCAAAATTAAAGCAAATTGAGCACCGGCTTTATCGGCCTTTTTAAATTGTGATTTAAACGACGCCACACCTAAATGCATCATTAAGGTTAGTTGTGGTAAATCAGTGCGCAATTGCTCACTGATGGCCATGACTTTATCCACCGCTATTTGTTTATCCCAAACCAGATAAACATCTGTTTGATTGTGCGGTTGCCATAAGTCTTTATCAATTATTAATTCCACCAAACGATCTAAACCCATGGCAAAACCGGTGGCCGGTGTTGGTTTACCGCCTTGCATTTCTACCAGAGCATCATAACGGCCACCGGCACAGAGGGTTCCCTGGGCACCGAGATCATCCGTGATCCATTCAAACACATTGTGTGAATAATAATCCAAACCCCGTACCAATCGTGGATTAACATCATAAACAACCTGACAGGTATCTAAAATTGAACACAGTTGATGAAAATGGCTTTGGGCTTCGTCACTAAGATAATCTTGGATACTGGGTGCTTGCTGAATCACCGCTTGCATGGCCGGGTTCTTTGAATCCAATAAACGTAAAGGGTTGGTATGTAGACGGCTTTTCGCTTCACTGTCTAAAACATCGCTGTGTTGTTGAAAATAATCAATCAATACCCGGCGATAGGCAGCCCGACACGCCTGGGTGCCTAAACTATTAATTTCCAAACGAACATTGTCTATACCCAACTGCTGCCACATGCGATGGGTCATCAGTAATAATTCAGCATCGGCTTGCGCATCCGCATAACCAAACACTTCAACGCCGATTTGGGAAAACTGACGATTACGTCCTTTTTGCGGCTTTTCATAGCGGAACATGGGTCCTGAGTACCACAATTTTTGTGGCTCATTATAAATTAAACCGTTTTCCAACACAGCGCGAACAGTCGATGCCGTGCCTTCAGGACGCAGACTGATAGAGACATCCTTGCGGTCAGTGAAGGTAAACATTTCTTTTTCCACAACATCAGTGACTTCACCGATGGCAGAATGAAATAAAGCGGTTTTTTCCAGCAGTGGGAACCTGATTTCCTGATAACCGTATTGCTTCAACAAACCGGTGACAATGGCTTCCAGTTTTTGCCAAACCCAAACACGGTCGGGGGTGACATCGTACATGCCACGAAGACGTTTAACATTTTTGCTCAAGTGTTTACCTTATCGTGAAAGAATCGCGAGCTATTTTATATGACCCGGGGCGCCACGTCATGGGCTGAGTGACACTTTTTCAAGATTGCGGATCTTTTTTAACCTTCCGGCAGAGGCCAATCAAAATCGGCCACATCTTGTCGCGTATGATTGCTTAAATCAACGACCTGATCATTGATGTGTAAAGTCAGCTGTGTGGCATTGCCGATACGAAAATGCAGGGGGTCATCGGCACTGAATTGCCGTTCACCCGGACCGATTAAATCACTGACCACGGTATCTCCGTTTTGGGTTTTAATGGAAACCCAAGCTTGATCTGACAAGTCAAAACGAATGTGGTAGCGGAATTGCTGATCGGCTGTTGCTGTTTCAACGGTTGCCGGCACGGCTGTATCAGGCTCAACCGCATCGACATCACGTCCGGCATCATCATTTTCATCAAAATCCGATGTCATTATATCAGAATCACCGTCATCATCCTGGGCTGGTATATTGGCATTGTCTTGATCGCTTTCTTCCACCAAATCAGCTTGCGGTAACAACGAAGAATAAATCACTTTCTTTTGATTACCGTTATTATTCAGTGGTATTTGCGCAGGTTTTTCCACAGTCTGTAAGATACTGTCTGTCCGGTTATTGTCCCACTTATCGTACACAAAATAAAAACTTAAACCCAGGGCGGCCACCAAAAATGTTCCCAACACATAACGCCCAAAGCCACTGGACTGTGACTTCACCCGCGACAATGGATTGGATACCTTGCTGGAAGATAATTTGGGTTCATAGGGTTTTAAATGTTGTGCCGGAACCAGTGCAATAACAGTTTGCAAGTCCAAGCCCAACTCGCGGGCATAGTTACCGACATGGCCGCGAATAAAGGTCGCTGAACCAATGCGATTAAACTCGCCCTGTTCAATATATTTGATTATTTCTCGACTGACTTTGATGCGGTTGGCCATATCAGCCACGGAAATCCCCTGCTTTTCCCTGCGGGCACTTAAATCATCAAGGGTCAGTTCGTTGTGCGTGTTGTCAGTCATCATAGCTTGTGTTTGTGTTACTTCAATTTTCTTAGTTGGGATAGATATTTATTGGCTTCTTGCTGGTTGCCGAGTTTTCGCTCAACCTGGTACGCCACCGTTAATAAACGTTCATCAAGTGCCTGAAGTCGGGATAATCTCTGAATAAAGGCACGGGCTTTTAACGGCTGATCCTGACCGGCACTGATAATAGCCATATTATATAGCGCCACATTCATTTCAGGATTAATAGCCAGAGCTGCTCGAAAGTGCTTTTCTGCTTCCGCATAGAGATCATCTTTCATTAAGCATACACCGGCATTTTCGTGCACCGTTTCCGGGGTTTTGTAAAACGGATTAGCCAGGGTTCTTTGGTAAAATTCAAGGGCTTTTTTATAATCACCTTGTTGGCATAAAAAAGTACCGTAGTTATTTAATATAATCGGATCATTGGGGGCATACTTAACCGAAGCCTTATAATGTTTTGCAGCTTCATTACCGGCCCCCATGGTGCTGTAAACCAATGCCAAAGCAGAATGGGCAATGGCTAATTTGGGCTCAATGGTAATCGCTCTTTTCAGCTTTTCAATGGCTAAATCGTAATCCTGTCGCTCAAAATAAGCGACGCCCATGCGGACATTTAACATCGCCGGACTATTGGGATCCGATCGATTGGTGGGTTCATCATAATCACGACGTTGATTGGTTTGGGCACAGGCCACCAATAATAAAGTCATACATAATGTGACAATGGCTTTCATCGAACCTCCAAAGGCCTCTTAATTGAATCAGCCGCATAGGCAGCCGAGCGACGTGTTCTATCCATAAATTCTCCGGCCAACTGACCGCACGCGGCCGCAATATCATCACCCCGGGTTTTACGAACGGTGCAAATGTAGCCCGCCGCCATACAAATTTCTTTGAACTGGTCGACTTTTTTAGCGCTTGGTGACTTATAGCGGGTGCCCGGAAACGGATTAAAGGGAATTAAATTAATCTTACAAGGGATATCACGTAATAATCGCGTCAAGGCTTGCGCGTGCTCGGCACCATCATTGACATTACCTATCACTGTATATTCGAAGGTTATACGTGCTTTTTTCTTATCTGCCACAAACTCGCGACAAGCAGCCAATAAACTGTTGATATTGTATTTTTTGTTAAGTGGCACCAGCTGTTCTCTTAAATCATCGTTGGGTGCATGTAAAGACACTGCCAGAGAAACATCGGCATCCCGGTTTAATTGCCTTATCTGAGGTACCAGTCCCGATGTACTGACGGTAACACGTCTGTTGGCGAATCCAAATCCATAATCATCACGCATAATGTTTAAAGCCGGCAAAACACGTTCGTAATTAGCCAGTGGCTCACCCATGCCCATCATCACCACATTGGTAATGCGGCGGTTTTTATTGTGGTGGTTTAACTGTTTAGCGGCCACCCACACCTGCGCAATAATTTCAGCAGTACTTAAATGTCGATTAAAGCCCTGGGCACCGGTGGCACAAAAAGTACAATTCAGTGAACAGCCCACTTGTGATGAAACGCACAAGGTACCACGGTTTTTTTCAGGAATATAAACGGTTTCTATGGCATTATCACTGTCCATCTTCAGCAACCATTTTATGGTGCCGTCTTTGGATACATGTTCGCTGATTAATTCCGGCACTGCAGTATTAAAAAGCGTCGCCATTTTCTGACGCAAATCTTTGGAAAAATTAGTAAATTGATGGAAGTCTAATTGGTAGTCACCATAAATCCATTTCATGGCTTGCGCGGCACGAAAACGTTGTTCACCCAAATCGATGAACAACGCTTCTAATTGTAATCTGTCGTAATCAAGTAGATTGTTTTTTTCTTTAATCAAAGTTTTTCACATTACGTCAATTCGATTGTTGAGAAGAAGTAAGCAATCTCAACAGCCGCGGTTTCAGGTGCATCAGAACCGTGGACAGCATTGGCATCAATACTTTCGGCAAAGTCCGCGCGAATGGTGCCTGCTTCCGCTTCTTGTGGATTGGTGGCACCCATAATTTCTCTGTTCTTTGCAATGGCGTTGTCGCCTTCCAAAACTTGAATCATGACCGGACCGGAAATCATAAACTGAACCAAGTCAGCGAAAAAAGGACGGTCTTTATGAACTGCATAAAAGCCTTCGGCTTCACGTCGGCTCAATTGTTTCATTTTCGCCGCAACAATTTTTAACCCGCCTTCTTCAAAGCGTTGATAAATTTGACCGATAACGTTTTTCTTAACCGCATCCGGCTTAATAATAGATAAAGTTCTTTGCAAAGACATTGTTTACTCCATTTGACGAAAAATATCAAGACAAAATCATTTAATTTCTGATATTTACGCCATTATTTAAAGACTTGTTATTAAAATGATCGATTGTTGCCATAAATGTCGCTAAAGGGCAGCATTGGATCTGAGAACAAAACGAACGGCATTGTAGCAATTTTTAGCGACTAATAAAAGTCCGAAAAACAAGCGTGCGGGGATTAAATTATGATTTAAACAGTCGTTTGAATTGCGTCTGACCAGGCTATCTTATAAAATGCCTGAACCTCACTTATTTCATTCTGGCATGAGCACACTATCAACCAAGGAACGAATACTTAACAGCACCGAAAAACTGATTGCAGAGCATGGCTTTGCGGAATTGTCGATTCGTAAAATCAGCCAACGCGCGCATTCTAATCTGGCCGCCATCAATTATCACTTTGGCAACAAGCAACAATTGATTGACCAGGTATTGGAACGCCGCCTGAATAATTTGTTTGATATCCGCAAAAACATGCTGGATGAGCTCAATCAAGGTGATCCGCATAAGGTCTGCAATTTAGAACAGATTCTGCACGCTTTTATCGCGCCGGCATTGTTTATGATTAATGACGAGCACCAAGGCGGTCGTATATTTATGCAAGTATTGGCACGCGCCTATGCCGAACAAAGCGAAGCCTTACATGACCTGATGAAAGAACGCTATACGCCCATCATCAAAGAATTTGCCGAGGCCATTGGCCTGGCTTGTCCCGATTTACCGCGCGAGACCATTTTCTGGCGCTTTCATTTTATTATCGGCGCCCTCACCTACACCATGGGTCATTTCGGTGCCACCAGTGTCGCCCGTCAGATGCCTGAAGAAGAATACTTTGAAAAATCAGTGGCTGAGTTAATTGAATTTGCGAAAGCAGCTTTGCGCAACTAACAGCATGTTCATTTATTTTTTGGCTTTATTTTTAATTTTAATTATCCATCTCTATTATCGACTGCCTTTTTGGCTGTTATCTGTGTTTTGGTTTTTTACACCTTTTATTTGTTATAAATTAAAACTTATCACCAACACACAAGGCATTATCACCCTGTTTTTAATTCTGAATGTCATTATTATTGGTAATTTTAGCCATCTGCGGCGCTTATTTTTTACCTTGCCGTTTTTACGGGTGTTTAACAGTAAAGATCGCATTAACTGGCAACGTTTTAAAAATATCGATGACGGCTGGTTGGTCACAGATTTTGAAAAAGCCTTGTATAATGGACAACCTGATTTTAGTTTTAAAATTCCCGACGCAACACCCTCGCAAGAAGCCCATGATTTTTTAAACCGTATCGGAGAAAAATCTGATTTAAGTCCTGAGCGCTATCGACATTTTCTCAGCGAACATGGCATAGCCGCCTTAGCGATTGACAAAAAACATGCTGGACATGGTTTTAATCGGCGTGACGTAGCGCATATCATCAATGGTATCAGCCAATATAACCCTTTATTAGCGGCTCTCATTGGTATCATTAATACTGAATCAGTAATTAGTCTGATTAACCGACATGGCACACAGCAACAACGTGAAGACTACTTGTCAGCCTTTGCTCAGGGTCACAAACAACCTTTTTTAAACACCACTTTTTTATATGAATTGCTTGAAAACGGCCGCTCATCCATCGAGGGCCGCATCGAAACAGATTTATATGATGAACAAGACACGGTCGGTATTCGCTTAAGTTTTACTGATATTATCATGTTGGGAACAGCGCGATCTTCGGTTTTTTATTTGGCGGTCAACTTAACGGATTTTACCAATGTTTTGGGTAAACAAACGCGTCTGGGCACTGTGCTTTGTTTGCTGGACAGTGAACAGGATGATATTGAAGTTATACCCGGCAATGAAGTGTATAAAGGTTTATTCAAATACTATCGTTGTTCCGCCAAAGATATTTTTATCCCGTTAAGTCAAATAATCGGCGGCGAAACAGCCATTAACTCAGGCATAAAACAACTTTTCCTTAACCAGGCACAAGGTGCCGGCGTCTGGCCGGCCGCGGTGTCGCGTTATATTCAAGACAGTGCCAGTTACTTTTCCTGGTATTTTGCCCACATTAAAAAACAGAACTCACGACCACTGATGGACTATCGTCTGGTGAGAAAACAGCTCAATCGTCAATTCAGCTACCGCCAACGGCTTATCAATGTCCAACAAACCGCCTTAATAAATGGTGACAACCCCTTGATGAGTTACACCAATATCTTGTTTAAAAACAGTTTGTTTGATGCCAGTTTGCAACAACTGAACTGGCTAAGAACCATTTTAGGCTCGCATGCCCACCAGATTAAAAGCGAACATAAATTGAATCAATATTTCCGGGTTAAGCATTTAAGCATGGAACTGGATGGTCACAGTCACGAAATCAACCAACTACCGCTGATGAAAAAAGTGGCGCTATCGGCTCACCCCTGGTACAAACTGGAAATCGCGGAACTTAATAAACCGCAAGTCAACTCAAAAAAAGTGGATAAATTGTTGTTTAAACACATCGCGTATATCTTGCATAATTTGGTTAAAGTGTGGGTTTATGCGGTCCGCACTTCCTGGTTTGGGCGTTTTTTCTGGCGTAAATCTAAACATAAAAACCGCATTCGTCGCTTAAGCTGCAGTTATGCCCTGATCGCTGATCTGGCACTTATTAAATGGTCATTACGTAAAGACAATAACACGGAATTTACTGCATTCTTAGCTGAATGTAACCAACATCTGGTTACCCAAATGGCCGTTCTCAGCGAGTACCGACAACATAAAAATCATGACATGCGCCGCTTTGTGCTGAAACAATCTTTACGCGACAGCTATTATCTTTGCCAGAAAGCCATCAACCAATGCATTAACAGTGCTTTTAATCACTACCCCTCTTTGTTGTTAAAAGTGTTAATATTCCCTTTTGGCAAGCCTTTTCACCCGGCCGGATTTGCCACCGATGAAGCGCTGGAACCACTCCCGGAAAGTGGTTTACAACACCCTGTTCAAGCCACCCGCAGTATCACCCGGGTGGCCGATGCCAGTCACCAATTACTGGCTGCAAAAAATATTGAAACCGCGGTCACCAATGCCACCGGATTAACGGTGACCAGTAAGAACTATCAGGTTCTGATTGACCGTTCTCTCGCCGCCGGCATCATCAGCGTGGAACAAGCCGAACAGCTACGTGCTGCCTATGATGCCATTCACG
>CAZWVE010000005.1:0-15150 GCA_964636925.1 uncultured Marinicella sp. | reverse complement strand
ATTATAAAGCTCTAAAGATTCTCATTGGTTGCTGGGCTTGACCCGGGCACCCATCTGTCAGACCAGAGAAAAACTACCTGTCACGGATTCACTTTACAAATTCTCAATTTTAGCAACGACAAGGCATGCCTTGTCGCTACGAGTTGGTGTTTGGGATGAGAATTGATTAAAAAAAGACGCCCGGATTGGGCGTCTTTGACTGCTATGACATAACTGACTCTTAGCTATGTTGCATTAAGGTTGGAATATTACTGTCAGAAAGCATAAATTTGGTGAAGCCACCCATAAACCACTCGGTAAATCGGCCGCGAGAGTAAGCGCCCATCAACAATAAGTCCGAGCCGGTGGCTTTATAGGTGTCGATGATTTCATCGTGGACTTTGAGGCCTTTGGTGATTTTCATGTCACTGTCAATGCCCCACGCCTTCAAGTAATCCTGTAAATGCTTGGTTTTAGGGCGGGCGCGGTTATCGGGACCGGCACAGAGTATATTGACTTGTTCGGCTTGTTTTAATAACGGCAGGGAACTGATAATGGTTTGCATCACCGCGTCTTTTTGATTCCAGGCAATCAGCACCCGCTTGCCAACACTTTTGAGTTTTTTCTGGGGCAGCATCAGCACCGGCCGACCGGTGTTAAATAAGGCTGCTGACAGAAACTGCTTGGCCTGACCACTGCTTTTCTTTTTTGGTCTTGACACCAACATTAAATCACTGACCGGTCCGACGATGGAAAATACGCTTTGCGGATCACCCACCATTTCACGACATAAAGACGATTCTTCCATGTCTTTGACAATGCGTTTTCTGAAATTAAAATCATGGTTGTCACTGTACTCTTTAAAGAGCTCAGCCGCTGCCTGACTTTCTAACTCATCATCTAAATCGGCTTTATACCATTTCGACATATTGTTCATGGCGATGGGGCTGATAATACCAAAATCACCACCGATAGACTCTTCTCGATGTGGTCTGACATGCAGACCCGACACGTTGGCATCTAAATCATCGGCTAATTGAAATGCTGTATCGAGTAAATAGTGGCATTCTTTACGTTTGGCGACCGGAACTGTAATTATTTTCATAAGTATTTTTATATGTGAACTAACTAATTATTATAACTTTTTAAGGGCGATTCTTCAATAAATCGAATCATAGAGACCCTTGAAGTAATCCGGGTCTCTATCAGCCTTTACCACCTTTGGTTCTGGTACGGTGGGGTTTGGCATTATTTTCAATAAACTGAATGATTAGATCGGCGACATCTTTACCGGTGGCACGTTCAATGCCTTCTAAGCCCGGCGAGGAATTGACTTCCATCACCACCGGTCCGCGTTCGGCCCGTAACAAATCAACGCCGGCGACATTCAAACCCATAATTTTGGCGGCTTTAACTGCGGTTTGACGTTCTTCGGGTGTCAGTTTAATCAGCGAAGCACTACCGCCACGGTGTAAATTGGAGCGAAACTCACCCTCGGCGCCTTGCCGTTTCATGGCAGCCACCACCTTACCACCCACCACAAAACAGCGGATATCAGCACCACCGGCTTCTTTAATGTATTCCTGTACCATGATGTTGGCATTTAAGCCTAAAAAAGCTTCAATGACACTTTCAGCGGCTTTTCGGGTTTCTGCCAAAACCACACCGATACCCTGGGTTCCTTCAAGCAGCTTAATCACCAAAGGTGCACCTCCGACCATTTTAATCAAATCGGGTATATCGTCCGGTGAATTAGCGAAACCGGTGATAGGCATACCGATATTCTTTCGTGATAGTAATTGCAATGACCGCAGTTTATCTCGCGAACGGGTTACCGCAACACTTTCATTGAGCGGATAGACTCCCATCATTTCCAACTGGCGTAGTACTGCGGTGCCATAAAATGTGATGGATGCGCCGATGCGCGGAATCACCGCATCAAAGCCCACAAGATCCTCACCGCGATAATGCAATGCCGGTTTATTGGAAGATATATTCATATAGCAGCGCAGGGCATTGATGACCCGCACTTCATGGCCTCTCTTTTGGGCAGCTTCGACCAATCGTTGTGATGAATAAAGTCGCGCATTGCGCGATAATAAAGCAATTTTCATATATTTGCCGGTTTTAGAGACTTTTACATTAATCCTACATCATGCCAAAAACTTCAAAAATACGCCACTCTGCGTGACAAAAAAATGCCAGGAATATTTTTTTTCGTTCGAACAGGCTATTAACTACATTGTCTTGTCTTGATGGCGCCAATAAATTTTTCCGATGACGCGGATTAAGGCAAAGGTCTTGATTTAATAAGATGCGCTTTATCAGGCCTGACCATGACATCAGTCATTGCCTGGCGGCCTAAAAGCATACGAAATTTCATTTTCTTGCGACATGCCAACGTCATTTCAATGCGGCGTTGATGATGACCGAGTTGAAGTGTAGTTTCAACCACAATACGATGGCTTTTCATGCCGCCTGAATTGGTCACGGTGCGTTTGTCCTGCACCGGTAAATGACATTCAATGGTGGTCTCGTCATCATCTTGAATGGGCGCCACCACAAAGCGGACCCATTCTTCGTTATTTTTCTCATATAAGCTGTAGTCCACCGTATGAATGGCACTGGTTTTTGCGCCGGTGTCGGTTTTAATATGAATGTGGTCAATCCCTAATTCAGGTAAGGTACCCCATTCTTTCCAACCAATGGTGAGTTGCGTGTTATCAGTCATCTTAGTCTATATGTGTTGAAATACATAGTTTATTCCAAACAGCGGCCGGTTCGTTGGCAAAATAATCATGACCACCAACATAGCTGTCAAACCAGACATTGTAACCGGCTTGCCAGCCGGATTGTTGAAAAGAATGATAATCACTGACCACCTGAGAATAACGAGGATCGCTTTGACCCACTGACATTACCAGCGGAATTTTGCGAGATGCCGAATGAGGCCCAACACCTTGTTGTGAGGCATAATATAAGGTCGCACCACTAGTCGCATAAGCGGCGTATTCATGGGCATTTGTCAGTGCCATCTCGTTCAAAATCTGACCACCGGCAGAATAACCCCAAGCATAGATGCGCCGTTGTTCAATATTATAGCGGCTGCTCATATCCAACATAATTTTATCCAAAATAATCTCTATATTTGCCGGCACCCAGCTACCGTTTTGGGTGCCGGTCGCAACTTGTGCAACAATAATCAAATCATTGGCTTCAGCGGTTGCCAGCCATAGATTGCGAACAGCCTGAGCCGCCCCCGGCGCTTGACCGGCGCCGGCAGCACCATGGAACAGGAACATAATGGGCAAGGCCTTAATACTTTGATAATTGGAAGGAATATGATAATAATAACTGCGATTGCCCAATTGGCTGTTGATGTAAATTGACCGGACACCGGTGCTAACCGGTCCGCCGCTACCCTGAGACGGCCAGGATTCAGAGACAAAGCCATCCACAAAAATCATATCATCACAACGCATTAAGCTTGGCACAGTACTGATGGCATAAACCGTCACCGGGCTACATACTAACCAGAAAATCAGCCAATGGCCCAATTTACGCAGATTCCAGTTCAAGCCGATCCACATTTCTAAAGCCCTGCGGTAAAACCTGACCACGATGAGCGCGTTTACCGAGATAATTTTCAAGATCTTTCCATTTAAAACGAATATAACGCTGTCCGGCATGCACCAAGAACGATTCTTCCGGCGTTATTACCAGCGTGGCTAATAAGTACTCTTCACCGGCTTTTAGACGCTTGGCCGGTATATTAATCATCTTATTGCCTTTGCCTTTGGCCAGTTGCGGTAATTCCTCGAGAGGAAACACCAACATATAACCGGCATTGGTGACACAAACCACATGAGCCTCGGCGATACGTTCGATACGACGTGGCTTTAAGGCCTGAAATCCCTTGGGCACAGTTAACACCAATTTACCGGCTTTCATTTTACTGTACAGCTTATCCATATGGCCGTGGTAACCGTAACCTGCGGTAGAAGCCATTAAAATGGCGGCTTTCGGCGGGAAACAACTCACAGCCACGGGCAGGGCATTATTTTTAAAGGTGAATTTTGTCGCCAGAGGTTCGCCCTGACCGCGCGCGGAGGGTAAACTGTGGGTCGCCAGAGTAAAGGCGCGGCCGTTATTATTTAAAAACACGGAAAAATGCTGACTGCGACCGAAACAATGGTCTAAATAGCCATCACCGGATTTATACGCCATGCTCACGGGATCCACATCATGACCTTTGGCGGCACGCACCCAACCGGCTTTGGACAATATAACCGTCATCGGTTCACTCGGTACCAGTTTGGTTTCATCAAACACTTCAGCGGCCTCACGCTCGGCCAAGGAAGACTGTCGCTCATCACCATATTGGTCACGGTCGGCTGTGATTTCCTGTTTTATCAGGGTTTTCATTCGGGCCCGTGATTTTAAGGTGGTTTCCAGGTCCACTTTTTCTGCCTGCAGTTCTGTTTGTTCGGTGCGAATTTTCATCTCTTCCAGTCGCGCCAAATTGCGCAAACGGGTATCTAAAATAGCATCCGCCTGGATTTCCGTGAGTTGAAAAGCGCGCATCAGTTCTTGTTTTGGCTGCTCCTCTTCGCGAATAATTCGAATCACTTCGTCCAGATTCAAAAACGCCACCAACAAACCATCCAGAATATGCAAGCGCGCATCGACTTTGTCTAACCGGTGCTGCAAACGACGGCGCACCGTTTCAGTTCTGAAACGAAGCCACTCTTTGAGAATGTCTTTTAAATTTTTAACCTGCGGTCGCTGATCTAAACCAATCATATTTAAGTTCAGCTTATAGGTTTTTTCGAGATCAGTGGTGGCAAACAAATGCAACATCAAAGCATCAAAATCAATCCGGTTAGAGCGGGCGGCAATGACCAGTCGAACCCGGTTTTCATGATCCGATTCATCCCGTAAATCGCTGACCATGGGTAATTTTTTAGCACGCATTTGACTGGCAATTTGATCCAGAATTTTACTGCCCGAGGCCTGATGCGGTAAGGCGGTAATAATAATGTCGTTACCTTCACGCCGGTAAACGGCGCGCATGCGAATACTGCCATGCCCGGTCTCATAAGCTTTGAGGATATCTGCCCGCGGTGTGATGATCTCCGCAGCAGTGGGATAATCCGGTGCTGTTATAAATTCACATAAATCAGTGACTTCAACGCCGGGGTTGTCCAATAAATGCAAGGTGGCATTGGCCACTTCCGTGAGATTATGGGGTGGGATATCAGTGGCCATACCGACGGCAATACCCGAAGCACCATTTAGTAAAACATTGGGTAATCGGGCCGGCAACCAAATCGGCTCATCCATGGTGCCATCGAAATTGGGTCCCCAGTCCACCGTGCCATGCGGTAATTCGGTCAGCAAAGTCTTCGCATACGCGGTCAATCGTGATTCCGTATAACGCATGGCGGCAAAGGATTTTGGATCATCTGCCGATCCAAAATTTCCCTGTCCATCAATTAACGGATAACGATAGGAAAAATCCTGCGCCATGTGCACCATCGCCTCATAACAGGCGGAATCACCGTGGGGATGAAACTTACCAATAACATCACCAATGGTGCGTGCCGATTTTTTGTGCTTAGACTGGGCCGATAAGCCCAATTCACTCATGGCATAAACAATGCGCCGCTGTACCGGTTTTAAACCATCACCGATAAAAGGTAACGCACGATCCAAGACCACATACATGGAGTAATCCAGATAAGCACGCTCTGCGTACTCACCCATGGATATCGTTTCAAAATCCATTCACTGTCCAATTAAAAGAAAGAATCAATTTTAACACCACCGACCGTAAAAATTAAACGCATTCGTTCAGCCTCATTTGTCAGTAGGTAAAAATTGATTTAAAATAAATGGGTAGATACCGGAGAATACCGTGCCACCCTATTTAGTTATATTGTTATGCACCTTGATAGGCACGCCATCATCAACTCAAGCACCCGCGATGCCTATCAATGATCATCAGGCCGTGATTAAAGCCGTCGTCAGTAGCCGGGAACCGTTAACCACCTGGCAAAACATCTTAAAACGCCATGCCGATGACCCCCAAGGCCTGGAACAAGCTGCCGATGCCGTCTTGGGCCGTTTACAGGATATGCCTGCACAGGATATCTTTGTACCCTTACTGAAACATTGGCAGCAGCATCAGCCGGTAGTTACCCGAACCAGCGATGACCATGGTCATGAAGTCGGCGTTTATTTGATAGCCGCGCGTGCCAGCGGTGAGTTGAACCGTTTACTGAGTGAACAAACCGAACGCTATGTGTATGCCATCGCTGCCCATCAGCCGGATAATTTATTTTCTGAGCTTGCAGACCTTTATCAACAAGCACATCCGGCCATCACCACCGGCATAAAAGCTGCTTTAGCGCATTTAACACCCCAGCAGCGACAGGTCATTATTAACCAGCATCTCCACATAGCTGAAGTTAAGGCCATCAGCCCTTTGTTGGCACTTGAATTGAACAGTCCGGCTCTGCAGAATATGATTGTCGCAAGTCAACAGGCCACCGCCATTCAGGCATTGCTCAATGCCTGGCAACAGACACCACCGACTGACACATCACTGCTACAAACCCTGGTACAACAATCCGGACCCCATCAACTTCAGGCCCTGGGTATTTTTTATCAATTAAAACTGACCGAGCAAAACAGCATGTGGCTCATTGCATTGCTTAACGATGACACCCTCGGGCGGACTGCGGCCCGCATATTGGGTCGACAAAGCACAACCAAAACAGTGGACGATTTAGTTCAGCGTTGGCAGCAAAGCACCACTGAGCCACTCAAGACAAATTTATTGTATGCTTTGTCCAGAAATGCCATGGGTCTGAAAAAACTCAAGATAATGATGCAACAAAAATCACTGAACCTATCAAAAAACCAGCAGCAATGGCTGCAACAACAATGGCGAGTCAACGATGTTCAATAAATTTATATGTTTGTGCATGTTGTGCCTCCTGGCTGTCAGTCTTAGTCATGCCCAAAGCATCACCCAATGGCGTGAACAGGGCGGACCTTTGGCCCTGGGTTATCCGGTGCCAATCCCGGTGGATGTGACTGAACCCTTTGACGGCTTTCGGACTTATCAGGGGCTGCAAGATCAACTACAAAGTATTGATTTAGATAATCCCTGGATAAATACCCGGCAAGTGGGCAACACCCATAAAAACAGACCGATCTGGGCCTATGTCTTGGGAGATGAAAACAATACCACACCCTACGGCCAAACCGAACCGGCGATGATGGTGAATGGTGGCATACATGCCCGCGAATGGCAATCACCGGAAACCGTGACCGGAATTATTGAGCTGTTCCATGAACATAGTCAGGATAAGGGACTTTACCAATACCTGTTGGAAAACAGCACCATTATCACCATCCCGGTACTCAATGTGGATGGTTTTTTGCAAACCCAACGCTATCCCAGAAGCAATTGGTACAGTGACTCCATCGGTCCCAGAGACGGACGTATGCGACGTAAAAATCTGCGCAACACCGATGAAGTATTGAACACAAAAAATGATTACCTCAACGGTGTTGATTTAAACCGGAATAATCCACCCTATTGGGCATCCAGCAATTCATCGTCATCGACAGCCACCTCAATCGTATACCATGGTCCGGGTGCACAATCAGAACCTGAAATACAGGCTTTATTAACGGCGGCTGATCTGGTTGATCCCGAACAATTACGTATTTATACAGATGTGCACTCCTTTTCTCAGGTCCATTTCGCCAACCGCTCCTTTAACAATGATCTGAATATTTTACAATCCCGGGTTTTGTCCAACTTTTCACGACATCACAAAGCCCTGCCAGGCGCCAAAAACTATGTCGATCGTTCGGGTTTTACCCGACCGGGTTTTGGTATCGGTTCCACCGATGAATATTTTCAAAACACCTATCAAATTCCGGCCTGGACCTTAGAAACCGAACCCTCAAATACGCTCAACCCGGATGCACACCCTGATTTGCCTGGTTTTGCCGCCGATTACGGTGGCATTGTCACCAATGGACATTCAGGGTTTATCGCACCCGATGCCGCCATCAGGCGAATTCGCGAACAGCTGGCACAATCCTTTGCGGTGGCCTGGTACACCCAGGCCGGGCCGCCTGCGATAATGCAATACCGAATCATCGATACAGACACTGATAATATCGTGTTTGATGCCGCCTGGGATGTTGATCCCTTTGAAGAAAACAGCAGGGTTTATTACAGCCACAGCTTTGCACCACTTGTGCCCGGTCGCAGCTACAGTTTACTGTTACGTTTTAATAAACCCATGCGCCACAGAGATGAGACCGGAAACGTGACGGCGTTACCGGGTCATAACATCCTCTTAAAACCCGATGTCCGGTTAATGATAAACGATGAAATTGTTGAAACTGACTGGCTCAACAGCACCTGGCTGGATGAAAAATCAAGTCATTGGCAGTCCTACGGCTATTACCGCGATGATACCTGGGTCGCTGATTTCCAATTACCCGAAGAGCTTGTTTTTGATACCGGTGATAAGCTTGATTTTGAAATTATTACTCCGGATATGGTGGGGCAGAATATCGACAGTAATCCCCAAACCAGTGTTTACTGGTCTCAAGGACGCTGGCAAAACTATGAAAACAGCTCAGGTGAGGCCAGTTTGCAAGGTGGGTTTGACAACTGGTTATCAGTGCCTTTAACTGACAATGATCCGCCGCTGATGGGCCTGCCAATTACCGCACTTTATTATGACCCAAATCGAAATGGCGAAGGTTTTAGCCTGGAGACTTTGAACGAAGCCGGCAATTTTTGGCTACAGTGGTTTACCTATAATGGAAGCGGTCAAGCACGGTGGTATGTGGCGGCAGATTCAGCGCTGGCAGCAAATGGTTTAGCCACCCATACCCTGTACACAGTGAATGGTGGTGTTTTTGGCCCCGATTATGACTCCGAACTGACTGAATTGGCTGCTTTTGGTGAGCTAGAATTTATTTTTGATGCCGTTGGCGGATTACAACAACGGGGTTACAGTAAGTACATTGACCCAACCACCGGCGCTGTTTTCCGCTTTGTTGTCGAGCCCTTCACCCAAGCCGAAGGGTTTATCAATTCACCCGACAACACACAGGATTTTCATGCTGCTGCACTCACCGGTTCCTGGTTTGACCCCAATCGCAATGGTGAAGGTTTTCATCTGCAAATCTTAACTGATGAGACCGCCGTGATGCAGTGGTTTAGCTTTACCCCTGAGGGTGATAAACAGTGGATTGTGGCCAGTGGCGGCCTCATTAGTTATCCGGGTGCGGACACCGTTTTGATTGAGTTTGCAGATACCTATACCGCCACCGGTGGGGTTTTTGGTGCCGACTTTAATGCCAATGATATTGTCTTGCAACGCTGGGGCAACCTGCAGTTTGAACTCAGTTGCAACGGAGGTCAGGTTAATTATCAAGCTGAGGATTCAACGTACGGCAGTGGCAATTATCCATTGGTACGCTTAACCGCCTCAGAATTAAACGCGTATCAGTGTCCATAGCGCTAATGAGTCATGTCAGCGTATCTCATAAAGACCTTTGCGTAAATCGTGAATTAAGTAAAGGTCTCTCATAATTACTTTAACCAATCCCGTGGTTTTAAATACTCATAGAGTTTGGCTTCCTGACTACCCGCTTTGGGCTGATAGTTATAGCGGTAGGACACTTCCGGTGGTAATGACATCAAAATGGACTCGGTGCGCCCACCGGATTGCAACCCAAACAGTGTGCCGCGGTCATAGACTAAATTAAATTCCACATAGCGTCCGCGGCGGTATTTTTGAAATTGTTTATGGGTGTCATCCCAGGCCATGGAATGGCGTTTTTTCACAATCGGAATATAGGCTTCTGTATAGGCCTCACCGACCGCCTGCACAAAAGCAAAGGTTTTATCAAAACCCCATGCATTCAAATCATCAAAAAATAAACCACCCACGCCCCGGGTTTCACCCCGATGCTTGAGGTAAAAATAATCATCACACCAGGCTTTAAATCGCGTATAAACGTCTTCACCAAAGGGTCGGCAGGCCTCATACGCCACCTGATGCCAATGTTTAATATCAGCATCAAAAGGATAATACGGCGTTAAATCAAACCCCCCGCCAAACCACCAAAAATCCTTATCATCCGAGGATTTTGGTACGGTGCGAAACACCCGTACATTGGCGTGTGATGTCGGGATAAAAGGATTATCGGGGTGTACCACCAATGAAACACCGGACGCTTCAAACCCTTGTCCGGCCATTTGCGGACGCTTTGCCGTGGCTGCCGCCGGTAATTTATCGCCTTTCACATGGGAAAAGTTAACTCCGGCTTGTTCAAACACATGGCCATTTAATACCCGGGTACGACCGCCTCCGCCATTATCATGGTGCCAGCTGTCCTCACGAAAAGATCGATCACCATCGACGGCACTTAATTGCTGACAAATACGGTCTTGTAAGTTCTTAAAATAGTCAATAACCTGTTGGAAGTGGTTGGCATTCATGGTGTAAACAACGCAAAAAGCCCATTATAAACCCCATCAGTAACCGGTTAAAGCAACGAATGTTAATCACACCTTGATTCACCAAATTGATAAATAATAAAAATTAGCATTGTTATTGGCGTTTGTTGCCTATATTTTAGAACCGCATTATTATCAAAACATCGTATGTTTTTATTGTTAATTTACGTTTTTGGCGCCTTGATTTTTTCTTTCTTGTGCTCCATCGCCGAGGCTGTGTTATTAAGTATCACTCCCTCGTATATTGAAAAATTAAATCAAACCGAGCCGCTCAGAGCGCAGCGTATTCGGCGTTTGCGATTTGTTGAAATTGACCGTTCACTGGCTGCCATTTTAACCTTGAATACCATTGCCCATACAGTGGGCGCCATCGTTGCCGGCGCCAAAGCCACCTACGTCTTTGGTAGCGCCTGGATAGGTTTGTTTTCGGCTGTGATGACGGTTATGATTTTATTCTTTTCAGAAATTATCCCGAAAACCATCGGTGCAGTGTATTGGAAAAGATTGGCCAATGTTACCGCTTATTTTGTCGCTTTTCTGATTAAATTACTGTACCCGTTTATCTGGCTCTCTGAGCAAGTCACACGGCTCATCTCCCGGGGCAAACAGCACCATATATTTAACCGCGATGAATTTTTAGCCATGGCCGGTTTAGGCCACCGTACCGGTCATATCAACGAACATGAATCACGCATTATTGATAACCTGTTCCGACTCAACAGTTTAAAAGCCAAGGACATTATGACGCCACGCCGGGTGATTGTCAGTTTTGATGAAAACCTGCGGGTGGAAGATGTCTTTGAGGATGTTATGAACACGAATTTTTCCCGTCTGCCCATTTACAGCGAGAGTATTGATGACATTACCGCCTTTGTGCTGAAAAATGATGTGCTTATGGCCCAGGCCAAAGAGGACAACAAACAACTTAAAGATTTAAAACGTGACCTGTTATGTGTTATTGAAGACACCAGTTTACCCATGTTACTGGAATCACTCTTAAACGAGCGCCAACACATCGCTTTGGTGGTGGATGAATACGGTGACACCCGTGGTTTGGTGTCTTTAGAAGATTTAGTGGAAACATTGTTAGGCTTAGAAATCATGGATGAAGTCGATCAAGTCCAGAATATGCAGAAATTCGCCCGAGAACAGTGGCAAAAACGGGCTGTTTCACGGGGCTTATTGGTCGATGATGACGACAACGGCAAAAATTCGGATAAATCCCGGGATGTGATAAAAAACTCAAAGGATAATCCAAAGCAAACCAAGAACGGCAAAAACATAAGCCAACAGGATTAATAAACCGTCCCGTCCGCTCAACAGACTGTGCAAGTATTCAGATAACAATTAAAAAAGTCATAAATTCCACTGAATGTCGTTGGAAATATTGTAAATAGCTAGTTAATCACTGCTATTTCCGCCTAATCCAGTGAAATTTCTGCTCTTTTTTCTTTTGTCCCGGAATACTTGCACAGTCTGTCAAGCCAAGTGCCATAAATACCAACACCCAGGCCGGAATGCCCGCTCCCAAAGGCACCAACTCCAAAGGCACCATACTCAGACCTAACAAAGCGGTGATGAAAGCCGTTATGCGCTGGGCCGAATCGGTTGTTAAAAACTTTAATCTTGGCTTAATCAAATAATCGACGCGCTTTGCCCAGTGCATGGCTTTGGGCACAATGGTGTCAATCCGCTCACTGTCAATCTCAAGCTGCGCCAACTTTTTTCGGCAACCACGGGTATTGTTTACCCCACACCAACTGCAAAGAAATCAAGGCAATACACAAACCAAATATACTGGGTACGCCCGGAAAAGCACCCGTGGGCAGTCCCGCAATTAAAGCCGGAAACATGATTAGCGGACCAAAGCCGCGGCTTTGAAAATGCTGCACCAATTCATCAATAGTAACCGAATCAGCCTGTTCCGCCTGTTCATCGATTTCGCCCAGTACCTGTTGTAGCGTTAATTGTTCTGCCATCTTGTGTTTCGACCTGTCTATTTAGTCACCAAGTTATTATAATAGAGGATTTGAATAACCAATCAAAATATGAAATTTTTAGTCAGTAATGATGACGGTATCAACGCCCGGGGAATTACAACCCTGGCTGCCATGCTCAGAGAACTGGGCGATGTGGTTATTTTTGCCCCCAACCGCGACCGCTCGGGTGCCAGTAATTCACTGACCCTGGATCGCCCTATCCGTGTCGATCAAATTGGTGATGATGCCTTCAGCGTGCATGGCACACCCACTGACTGTGTCCATCTGGCGGTCACCGGTGTTCTGGATTATGAGCCCGATATGGTTATTTCGGGTATAAATGACGCAGCCAATTTAGGTGATGATGTCTTATATTCGGGTACCGTGGCCGCCGCCATTGAAGGTCGTTACTTGGGTTTGCCTGCGATTGCGGTGTCGATTGTCATGGACTCATGTAAGGACAGTCATCGCAAACGGGATTATAAAGCCGTGGCCCATTATCTGCGGCGCTTGATTGAGCATCTTGAAAACAACCCTTTACCGAAAGACACCATTTTAAATGTCAATGTACCCAATTTACCGGTGGATGAAATCAAAGGCTTTAAAGTCACGCGTTTAGGCAATCGTCACAAAGCAGAAAACGCTTTGCCCATCACGGATCCCCGCGGCGCCACCATGTATTGGATTGGTCCTGCCGGCCCGGAAGCCGATGCCGGCGAAGGTACCGACTTTCATGCCGTTAAAAGCGGTTACGTTTCGGTGACACCCTTACAAATTGACATGACCCGGCACGATTTTATGGATTCGCTGAACCGCTGGCTTAAAGACCTATGAACGCGCCCGGTATCGGTATGACCTCAGAACGTACCCGCAAACGCATGATTGAGCGCCTGCGACAAAAAGGCATCGACAATGAACAGGTGTTACAAGCCATGAACGATGTACCGCGTCATGTATTTGTGGATGAAGCCCTGGCCCATCGCGCCTATGAAGACACTGCCTTGCCCATTAAATTCGCGCAAACCATCTCACAACCCTATATTGTGGCACGCATGACCGCCGAATTGATGACCCATCCCAATCCCAAAAAGGTGTTGGAGCTGGGCACCGGTTCCGGCTACCAGGCAGCTGTCCTCAGTCGCTTGGTTGCGGAAGTCTTCAGCATAGAACGCATCGACAAATTAACCCGCATTGCCCGTCGCCGATTTATTAACCTGGGCTATCGAAATATCCGCTGTAAAACCGATGATGGTTATTTAGGCTGGCCCTCTGAAGCCCCTTTTGATGTCATTATCATCACCGCCGCCCCGCCCGAACCGCCACTGGACTTATTGGATCAATTGTCACCGGACGGCTTTATGATTGTTCCTGTGGGCGGAAAAATAAGACAAACTCTACAAAAAATCAGTCCGGGGCGCAATGGTCCGGTCATTGAGGATTTGGGGGATGTTATTTTTGTGCCCTTGCTGGAAGGTGTGGAGCGCTAAATGAAACTGTACTGCGCCATCGTCGTTCTGCTTTTGCTCAGCGCTTGTGCATCACGGCCCCCGGCACACGTGGATGAAATCAGTACCCAACGACAACACCGCCAAGCCCAGTCAACAAAACACAGAAAAATCGACCGAAAGCCGGATTTTTATCGGGTACAAAAAGGCGATTCCCTCTATTCCATCGGTTTTCGCTATAACATTGATTACCGACAATTAGCCGCCATTAACAACATTAAACCACCCTACACCATCCACCCCAATCAGCGCCTCAGCTTAAAACAGCCCACCAAAGCCACCGTTTCACAAACCAAAAAAGTCAAAACCAGTGCCATTGTTCAGCAACCTGTGATTACCGCCAAAAAAGAATCGACACCGCAAAACAAAACCACAACATCACCAAAACCGGCGACAAAAAAACCACAACAAAAGACCACCGTTACAGTCAGTAAACAACCACCGAAAACCCAACCGGTGGTCAACTTACCCAAAACCGGAGATTTAAACTGGCTGTGGCCGACCCAGGGTAAAATTAGAACCGCCTTTTCCGGCAGCAACCCGGCCCGCAAAGGCATTTCCATCCGCGGCCGCGAAGGCCAGGACGTGAAAGCCGCCGAAGCCGGCATCGTGGTTTACAGCGGCGACGGCCTATTGGGCTATGGCGAACTCATTATTATCAAACACAATGACAGTTTCCTGAGCGCCTACGGCCACAACAAAAAACGCCTGGTCAAAGAAGGCCAGCAAGTTAAACGCGGCGAAGTCATCGCCCACCTCGGCTCCAGCGGCACCAACGTTGACAACCTCCACTTTGAAATCCGCAAAAACGGCCAACCGGTGAATCCTTTAGATTATGTGAAGCCTTGAAGGGTGAATTTATTTTCTAGCCCCTTAGGGTGGGCACTATCAACCTACTTAGCTAAATTTGCAAATAACCAATATGTCACCCACACTTGAGCTTGTGGAGACTCCCATATCATATTACTTGGAACTTCATCAAATTTTACGTAACGTTTTTGTTGCTTTACACCTAATATGTATCTGTCCAATATCAAGGATGTGAAATATATTATAAATGGACAATTTTCTAACTTTTCTTTTTTTATCACTTTAGATTCTTGGGTAGACATGACTACTTGTC
>CAZWVE010000004.1:0-16813 GCA_964636925.1 uncultured Marinicella sp. | reverse complement strand
GAATTGTCGAAGGTCAGCAAGGGGGTATTTTAAATTGGTATTTTATACCGTTATTTCCTTTGTTTTTGGTGTATTACATTTCCGGTGTCGCGGAAACCAACCGACTGCCATTTGACGTGGCAGAGGGTGAATCAGAGATTGTCGCCGGTTTCCATGTGGAATACTCCGGGGCAGCCTTTGCCTTATTCTTCTTAGGGGAATATGCCAATATGATTCTGATATCAGCGCTGGCAACTTTAATGTTTTTAGGCGGCTGGTATTCACCTATTTGGGGCGATAGTTGGTTGGCACAACCCAGTATTTTGTGGTTTATCGCGAAAACAGCTATTTTCTTGTATGTCTATTTCTGGCTCCGGGCGACCTTACCGCGTTATCGTTATGACCAAATTATGCGTTTGGGTTGGAAAGTATTTATCCCGATTACCATTGCGTGGATATTCGTTGCGGCTATTTTAAAAGTTTACCAAATTGGCCCTTGGTTTTAATCATCAGGAGTAAATGATGTCTAAAATCGTCAAGTATTTAAAAAGTTTAACGCTGAAAGAAATTCGTCAGGGTATGTTTTTAACCCAGAAATATTTCTTTAAACGTAAATTTACGGTGCGTTATCCGGAAGAGAAAACACCCAAATCACCCCGATTTCGTGGTTTACACGCATTGCGACGTTATCCCAATGGGGAAGAGCGCTGCATTGCCTGCAAATTATGTGAAGCGGTGTGTCCGGCAGCTGCCATTACCATTGATTCTGAAGAACGTGAAGATGGTACACGCCGCACCACGCGTTATGAAATTGATTTGTTCAAGTGTATCTATTGCGGCTTTTGTGAAGAGTCCTGTCCGGTTGATTCCATTGTGGAAACCGACATTCATGAGTATCACATGGAAACCAAAGATAAAAAAGTGATTACTAAAGAACAATTATTGGCCATTGGCGACATGTATGAAGAACAAATCGCCAATGCCCGTGAACAAGATAAGAAGTATAGATAATGAGTCCGGAATTATTACAACAAATATTGTTTTACCTGTTTGGCACCATTGCCATCGGGTCGGGGATGGCTGTGGTCAGTGTCAGAAATACGGTTTATTCAGCCTTATTTTTGGTGTTATGCTTTTTTAATGTGGCCGTTTTGTGGCTCTTAATTGAAGCCGAGTTTTTAGCCATTATTTTGGTACTGGTCTATGTCGGTGCCGTGATGGTGCTGTTCTTATTTGTGATTATGATGTTGGATGTCAAAAAGGTCACCAAAAGCCAGCTCAAAAGTGGTTACACCCGTGCCGCTTTGCTGATAGCGGCGGCGATGCTGGTGGAATTGTTGATGCTTTTCGGGTATCGCTTGCAGGACCAATTGCCCGCCGATGAACTGATTCGACAGGGTGCTGACTACAGTAATGTCACTGAAATAGGCATGGCCTTATTTATCGATTATGTGTATCCGTTTGAAGTTGCGGCGGTTATTTTATTGGTGGCGATTGTGGCAGCCATTATGTTGACCATTCGAAAACGTCCCGAAAATAAACAAATTGATGCCTCTAAACAAATCCATGTAAATCCGGCTGATCGTGTTCGGGTGGTGTCAATGGATGCACAAAAAGGCAATGGAGAAGACGCATGAGTTTAACCTTAAGTCATTATTTAATCTTTTCTACCTTACTTTTCATGGTTAGTTTAGGCGGTATTTTTGCGAATCGCCGAAATATTCTGGTGGTGCTCATGTCGCTGGAACTGTTATTACTGTCTGTGAATACCAATTTTATTGCATTTTCAAAATTTATCGGCAATGTGGATGGTCAGGTTTTTGTGTTTTTTATTCTAACAGTCGCGGCGGCTGAAGCCGCCATTGGTCTGGCGATATTGGTGATGCTGTTTAGAAATAAAAGATCCCTTGACGTTGACGACATTAACGAATTAGAGGGTTAAGCATGGATATGAAAACGAATTTAATCATTATTGCCTTCGCACCACTGTTAGCGGCAGCCATCGCCGGTTTGTTTGGGCGACGCGTCGGCCGTGTCGGTGCCCACAGTGTCACAATATTGGCTGTGGCTGTTTCCTGTATCTTGTCGATCAAGGTGTTGTGGCAGTTTATCAGTGGTGAGGCTGACCCATTCAACGAAAATCTTTACAGTTGGGCGGTGTTTGGTGATATCGCCATTAACGTTGGGTTTTTAGTGGATTCACTGACGGCCATTATGATGTCAGTGGTCACATTTGTGTCCTTGATGGTGCATATTTATACCATTGGCTATATGAAGGACGATCCCGGATACCAACGGTTTTTTTCGTATATTTCTTTATTCACATTCTCGATGTTAATGCTGGTGATGAGCAATAACTTCATGCAACTGTTTTTTGGCTGGGAAGCCGTCGGACTTGTGTCATACCTACTAATTGGTTTTTGGTATAAAAAAGAAACCGCCATTTTTGCCAACTTAAAAGCCTTTATGGTCAACCGGGTTGGTGACTTTGGTTTTCTCATCGGTATCGCTGGTGTGTTGTACGCTTTTGGTAGTTTGGATTATGCCGAAGTGTTTGCCCGTGCGCCACAAGTGGCCGGTGAAACCCTCGCCGTGTTTGGGCAGACAGAATGGTCTTTAATTACGATTATTTGCATTGCCTTGTTTATTGGTGCCATGGGTAAATCTGCCCAGGCGCCTTTGCATGTGTGGTTACCGGATTCGATGGAAGGTCCGACACCAATTTCTGCCTTAATTCACGCTGCCACCATGGTAACGGCCGGTATTTTTATGGTTACTCGCATGTCGCCATTGTTTGAGATGTCGGAGACCGCCTTAAGCTTTGTTATGTTGATTGGTGCTTTTACGGCCTTTTTTATGGGTTTAATCGGCATTGTTCAAAACGACATAAAACGGGTGATTGCCTACTCCACCTTATCTCAATTGGGTTATATGACCGTGGCACTGGGTGTGTCCGCTTATTCAGCGGCCATTTTTCACCTGATGACACATGCGTTCTTTAAAGCCCTGTTGTTCCTGGGTGCCGGTTCCGTGATTATTGCCATGCATCATAAACAAGATATGAAAGAAATGGGCGGATTGCGAAAATACATGCCGATTACGTTTGTGGTCATGTGGATTGGTAGTTTAGCGTTGGCCGGCTTTCCGGGCACGTCGGGATTCTTTTCCAAAGATGTGATAATTGAAGCCACCCACCTGTCAAATCGCTGGGGATCGGGAGTCGCCTATTGGGCGGTGTTATTGGGTGTTTTTGTCACCGCACTCTATAGTTTCCGGCTGTTATATCTCACATTCCACGGTAAGGAACGAATGGACAACCACACCAAAGAGCATCTTAAAGAATCGCCCTGGGTGGTGACATTACCGTTGATTTTACTGGCGATTCCGTCGGTTATTATTGGTTGGATGACCATTGATCCCTTATTATTCGGTGGTTTTATGAATGATGCCATTGTCGTTAATGCCGGTAATGATGTGGTCAAAGAGCTTGGTTTATACCACTTTGAAAGTCCGGCATCGTTTACTTTACATGGCATGATGGCCGCACCGTTTTTCCTGGCTTTACTGGGATTTGCCGTGGCCACATGGGTCTATCTGAAAAAACCCGGCTTATCCGTCAAAATTAAGAAGAAACTGGCGCCCGTACATCGCATACTGATTAACAAATACGGTTTTGATGCCTTTAATCAAAAGTATATAGTCGGTGGCACGGTAAAATTAGGAGAAGCCTTGTGGAAATGGTCGGACAGCCGCTTTATTGACGGACTGATTGTTAATGGCAGTGCCCGGTTTATTAATGGTGTGTCTAAATTGATGCGACCATTCCAATCAGGCTATGTGTTCCATTATGCCCTGGTTATGATCGTCGGTGTCATCGTCTTTATTAGTTTTTACCTCTTTTAATAGGCAGTCTTAACTATGTTTGAACAATCATTATTAAGTGTACTTATTTGGCTGCCAATGATCGGTGGTCTATTGCTTCTCGCCCTGGGTCCACAGCGGGCCGGGATGGTTAAATTTTTGGCTCTGGCCTTATCGGTGGTCACGTTTTTATTGAGTATACCGTTATGGACTCAATTTGATGGTGGCTCGGCTGCTTTACAGTTCGTTGAAAAAGTTGTCTGGATTGATGCCTTAAATATTTATTATCATTTGGGCGTCAATGGCATTGCCATGCCACTGGTGATCTTAACCACCATCATCACGGTGCTGATTGTGCTGTCAGCCTGGCGTGTCATTGATAAGCACGTCCACCAATACATGGCTGCTATGTTAATTTTAGAGGGTATGTTAATTGGCGTTTTTAGTGCCCATGACGCTTTGCTCTTTTATTTGTTTTTCGAAGCCATGTTGATTCCGATGTTTATTATTATCGGTGTCTGGGGTGGCCCCAATCGGGTTTATGCCACCTTAAAATTCTTTTTATATACCTTCCTGGGATCGGTTTTAATGCTGATCGGCCTGATTTATTTGTATATGAAAAGTGGCACATGGAATTTGACTGAATTAGCGGATTTACCGCTGACAATGCGTGAACAAACCTGGCTGTTTTTCGCTTTCTTTATGGCTTTTGCCGTTAAAATCCCGATGTTTCCGGTTCACACCTGGTTACCCGATGCGCACGTAGAAGCCCCCACCGGTGGTTCTGTGGTGTTGGCGGCAATTATGTTAAAAGTCGGTGGCTATGGCTTTATTCGTTTTTCACTACCTATTTTACCCGACGCCAGTCAGGAGTTTACCTGGTTATTAATTGCCTTATCCTTAATCGCGGTGATTTATATTGGTTTGGTGGCGATTGTACAAAAAGACATGAAGAAGCTGATTGCCTATTCCTCCATCTCGCATATGGGATTTGTCACCCTGGGTATCTTTTTGGTCTTTATGTTAATGCGCACAAACGGTAACAGTGATATGGCGCTGACCGGTGCAGTTATTCAAATGGTTTCTCATGGCTTTATTTCTGCCGCCATGTTCTTGTGTGTTGGTGTTTTGTATGATCGTTTACACACACGAATGATTCGAGATTATGGTGGTGTTATCAACACCATGCCCTGGTTTGGTGCTTTTTTTGTGTTCTTTGCCATGGCCAATTCAGGCTTACCCGGAACATCGGGTTTCGTTGGTGAGTTTATGGTGATTCTGGCCAGTTTCCAGGCCAATTTCTGGATTGCCTTTTGCGCAGCCCTGACCCTGATACTGGGTGCTGCCTATTCATTGTGGATGATCAAACGGGTGGTGTTTGGTGCCATCACTAATGAGGCGGTCGAGTCTCTGCAAGATGTTAATCCAAGAGAATTTTTTATACTGGCCGTTTTGGCTGTTTTTGTGTTGGTTCTGGGTGTCTGGCCTGAACCGTTGGTTGAGGTCATGCGTGCTTCTGTTGAGCAAGTGATTGAACACGTGTCTGTGAGTAAGGTGATTTAATATGTTTGGATGGTCTGAATTAATTCCCGCATTACCGGAACTGTTGGTGTTAGCCATGGCTTGTGTGGTACTGCTTGTGGGACTGTACTCAACAAACCGCAGCGGCGGCGGATTTATTGTATTTTTATCCGTATTGACAATGCTGTTTGCCATTATTATCACCGCTAAGGATCATGTGGCAACGGTAGAATTTAGCCGTCAACTGCTCTTTAACGGAACCTTTATTCGCGATGGTTTTGGCGATATGCTTAAAATCGTGGTTTATATTTTGATGATTGCCGTGTTCTTTTATGCCAAGCAGTCACTGCGTACCAACCAAAACGTACGTGGCGAATACTTTTCGCTGCTGTTATTTGCCACCCTGGGAACCATGGTCATGATTTCCGGCCACAGCTTTATCAGCCTCTATCTGGGTCTCGAACTGGTGGCACTAAGTTCCTATGCTCTGGTGGCTTACAGCAGAACAGATGTCAAGGGTAACGAAGCGGCCATGAAATATTTTATTTTAGGCGCCATGGCTTCGGGCTTATTTTTGTATGGTGTCTCGTTGTTGTACGGGGCCACCGGCAGTCTGCAAATTGATGAAATTTCATCGGCCATAGCCCGTCAGGACAATGACATGATGCTGGTATTGGGTTTGATATTTATTCTCGTTGGTATTGCCTTTAAATTGGGCGCGGTGCCTTTTCACATGTGGTTGCCGGATGTCTATGAAGGGGCGCCTGTGGCGACCACTTTGTTTTTATCCTCTGCCCCTAAAATTGCGGCATTTGCCCTGGCGGTACGGGTGTTGAGTCAGGGCATGGAAAATATATTCGATTACTGGCAACCCATGGTCGCCTCACTGGCGTTATTATCCATCATTATCGGTAATATCTTTGCACTGCAACAGGAAAACCTGAAACGGATGTTTGCCTATTCAACCATATCCCATATTGGTTTTATGTTATTGGGACTGGTTGGTGGCGCCGATGGTGTGGCAGCGGCTATGTTCTATATCATTGTTTATCTGATTATGGCCGTGGGTGGTTTTGGCGTCATCGTGCTGTTATCAAGCAAGGGCATTGAAGCGGAAAATATCAGCGATTTTAAAGGCTTGAATCAACGTAACAGCTGGTACGCTTTTATGATGTTGCTGTTACTGTTTTCTATGGCCGGGGTACCGCCATTGGTCGGCTTTTTCGCAAAACTGTACGTCTTACAGGCCATTATAGCCCAGGGTTATCTCTGGTTGGCGGTGGTCGCCGTGATATTTGCGGTGATTGGCGCATTCTATTACTTGCGCGTCGTTAAAGTGATGTACTTTGATGAGTCAGAAACCGATCAAGCCATCGATGTCAGTTTTGATGTCAAGGCGGTGCTTAGTGTCAATGCACTGGCACAATTAGGCCTGCTGGTGATATTGCCGGTGCTGTTTCAATATTGTATTTATGTCACTAAATCGCTGTAAACGATGTCTAATATAACCCCACAAGTCGGCCTTATTATGGGCTCACAATCAGATTGGCATACCATGCGCTTGGCAGCCGATTTACTGACTGATTTGGGTGTCTGTTATGAACAGGAAGTGGTGTCTGCACACCGCACACCGGACAAATTAATGGACTACGCAGGTCAGGCAGCAGAACGGGGCTTAAAAGTGATCATTGCGGCAGCCGGTGGTGCTGCGCATTTGCCGGGAATGGTGGCTGCCAAAACCGCCTTGCCTGTGATTGGGGTGCCTATTCAGTCAAAAACCCTTAATGGTGTTGATTCATTGTTGTCAATCGTGCAAATGCCGGCCGGTATCCCGGTTCTGACCATGAGTATTGGTGACGCGGGTGCTAAAAATGCTGCATTAGCGGCGGCCTCGATATTGGCTTTACACAACAGTGAGGTGGCCCGGGCATTACATGATTTTCGCCAAAAACAAACCGATAAGGTGCTCAATAATCCCAATCCTGCTGAGCCGTCATGACACCGACGATTGGTATATTAGGCGGCGGCCAACTGGCACGGATGATGGCACTGGCGGGCTATCCGCTGGGTTTTAAGTTCGTTTTTTTTGATCCCAATAAAAATGCCTGTGCCGGCCAGGTGGGACCGTTAACCGTGGCCGGTTATGATAATCAGGTGGCGGTCGAAGAATTCTGTCAACAGGTTGATTTTGTGACCTTGGATTTTGAAAATGTGCCGGTTGAAACAGTGCGGCAAATTGCCAAAAAGAAACCGGTCTTTCCTTCACCCGACGTGTTGGCCATTGCCCAGGACCGACTGCTGGAAAAAGAGTTTTGTCATTCCATTGCCGTGCCGACAGCTGACTTTGAACCGATTAACAGCGTATCAGAATTAAAATTCGCGGCCCGTAAATATGACTTTTCTGCGATCTTAAAAACCAGACGGATGGGCTATGATGGCAAGGGTCAGTTTATGATTCAATCGGAACAAGACATCAATCAAATTCCCGGTGATGTTTTTAACAACAATCTGATTTTAGAAAAGCGCGTTGCCTTTGAGCGAGAAGTCTCTGTGATTGTGGCGAGAACCCAATCCGGCGATATGAAGACCTGGCCATTATGTGAAAATAAACACAAAGACGGTATATTAACCACCACCATGGTACCGGCAAAACCCCATGATTTAGACAAGAAAGCATTTGAATATGCCGTTAAAATGGCCGAATCTCTCAATTATGTGGGCGTTATGGTGGTTGAATTTTTTCAAACAAAAGACTCGGTCATGGTCAACGAGTTTGCGCCCCGGGTGCACAATTCCGGACACTGGACCATTGAAGGTGCGCACACCTCCCAATTTGAAAATCATTTACGTGCCGGCCTGGATTTACCCCTGGGCGATACCGGCATGCAGGGTATGGCGGCGATGCTCAACTGGATTGGTGCCTTTCCTGACAAAATTCACCACATAACGGATGCGGGCTTGCATTGGCATGTATACGGTAAAAAAGCCAAACCGGGCCGCAAAATCGGTCATGCCACCTTAACGGCACCGGATCCACAACAATTACATGATAAGATACTGCAATTAGTTAATCGCCTTGGTGTACAACTTTAGGTATTGTCTGGTAACGATCCGTCTATCCCATGAGTATTTGTCTTTTCGGAGTGAATCATAAAACCGCGGATATTGCTGTTCGTGAACGTTTTGCGGTGGCCGAATCTGACTACAAATCACATCTTGAAGACATTATCAATCATCCAAGTATCGAAGCGGCGGTTATTTTAAGTACATGTAACCGCACCGAGTATTACTTATCGGTCACATCGACCCATGATTTTGAAGATTACTATGCCACCTTATTCGGGCAACAGGATAATCGTGATGTTATCTACAAAATGACCAATCAGGCCGCTGTCAATCATTTGTTTGCCGTGACTGCGGGGATAGATTCATTGGTGGTCGGAGAAACACAAATTCAGGGTCAGGTTAAAAAAGCCTTTGAAACAGCCAAACAAGTGCGTATTGACAGCGCGCTGGATAAACTGTTTCAAATGGCATTTAAGGCCGCTAAACTGGTTCGTTCTGAAACAGAAATTGGACGCAACCCGGTGTCAGTGGCCCATTGCGCGGTGCAGTTAGGACGGCAAATTTTCGGTGATTTAAACCAACAAAAACTTTTGGTGGTGGGTGCCGGTGAAACCTCTGAATTGGTTATTCGTTATTTAATCAATCACCAGGCTGACACCATCACCATCACCAACAGAACCCGCGCCAAAGCAGAAAAAATGGCGCGTATATTTAATACCGGCGTGATGCCTTTGAGTGATTTAGAGCGGCGCTTATCAGAATTTGATTTAATTTTTACAGCCACTGCCTGTCCCCATCATTTAATCACCAAACAAGCAGCTAAACATGCTCTGGCAAGCCGTAAACATCGACCCATGGTAATGATAGATTTGTCGGTACCAAGGGATATTGAAGATACCATCAAAGCTCTGGACGATGTGTTTTTGTATGCGGTCGATGATTTACAAAAAGTCATCACTGAAAATATGAACCGTCGTCAAGACACGGTGGTTGAAGCGCGCCGTATTATTGAGGCCGAAGCAACACTCTACATGCAGTGGCAAAAACGAAAAAAATACCATAATTTATTGCACCAATATCAAAACAAAGTGGATCGGGAAAAACTCAAAATACTGTCTAAAAAAGTTAATGAAAGCACCGAAGATCAACAACAAAAAATGGAAATTTTAGCCCATCAGGTCAGTAAAAAAATTGCCCATCCGATTATCAGCGGACTGAGACAAGTGATTGAATCCGGTAACGAAGAACATATTAAATTGGTGGCTGAACTTCTTAATTTAGAGATTGATAATGACACCTGAAGTTAATCAGAAATTAGCCATCGCCGAAGAGCGTTTTGAAGAAATAACCCGCCTTTTGGCTGATCCCGAGGTCATGTCTCAGCAAGATAAATTTCGACAACTATCGAAAGAATACGCTCATCTGGAACCATTGATTAAAACCTATCGGGATTATCAGTCTGCGTTACAGGAACTGTCAGATGCCAGGGATATGCTGGCGGATAAAGAACTGAAAGATTTGGCCCGGGAAAGTGTCGCTGAAAATGAGAACCTGTTGGCGCAATTAGATGAACAACTTAAAATTCTGCTGATCCCGAAAGATCCCAATGACGATAAAAATATCTATTTAGAAGTTCGTGCCGGCACCGGTGGCGATGAAGCTGCTATTTTTGCCGGTGATCTATTCCGTATGTATATGCGTTATGCAGAGAAAAAAGGGTGGCAGACCGAAGTCATCAGTATGAATGAAGGCGAGCATGGCGGCTATAAAGAAATCATCGCGCTTATTAAAGGTGAGGGCTGTTACGGTGACTTAAAATTTGAGTCAGGCACCCATCGGGTGCAACGGGTACCGGAGACAGAGTCACAGGGTCGGGTGCACACTTCAGCCTGTACTGTCGCGATTTTACCCGAGGTTAATCAAGTTGATTCAGTGGACATTAATCCGGCGGATTTGCGCATTGACACCTTTCGTTCCTCCGGTGCCGGTGGGCAACACGTCAATACCACCGATTCTGCGGTTCGTATTACCCATATTCCCACCAATACCGTGGTCGAGTGTCAGGATGAACGGTCGCAACATAAAAATAAAGCCAAAGCCATGTCTTTATTGGCATCACGTATTTTGGCCGCGCAACAGCAAGCCATACATTCAGAGCAATCCGAACAACGTAAGTTACAGGTGGGTAGTGGCGATCGCTCACAACGAATCCGAACTTATAATTATCCCCAGGGTCGAATAACCGATCACCGTATAAATTTGACTTTATATCAATTAAGTGAAATTATAGAAGGTCAATTAGAACCTGTCATCAATCCGCTCAAGCAAGCACAACAAGCTGACTTGCTGGCACAACTGGGTCAATAAAATGAATGTAAAAACAGTAACCATACTTATTTTGGGTGTTGTCTTGATGGCTTGCCAGAGCCCCACACCAAAAACAAATCAGCCGGTAATGGATGACAACGCCTGGCAGACATCCCAGAAACAAGTGATTGAAGCCATTCGTGAAAACCAGTTTGAAGAGGCGGCCACGCAACTGAGAACACTGATTGCGCAAGCCACAGATAAGGATCATCATTGGCCGTATATTCGCATGATTTTGGCTGTTTTACCCACACAGCAGGCGATGCCGTTGATTCACGCATCATTAAACCGCCCTCAGATAGCGCAGTCGCCGGAGCAACTGTTGGCATTCAGCCGCTTGCTGATGCAACACAAAGACTTGCCTTCGGCATTAGAATTAAGCAACCGGGCCATTGAGCTCGATAAAACTGAAGCTGCAGTGTATTGGCGTGCTCGGTTATTGGCGGTGGCCAAAAAATTCCCACCCGCGGAAGACGATTATCAGTGGTTGTTAAAAAAATCACCAAAACAAATCGATTACATCAGCCAGTACGCAGCCTTAAAAATGCAACAGGATGATCTAACGGCTGCTGAAGCTATCCTCAAAGATCACACGCAGGAACCTCAGTTACTGTACCAATATATTTTAATTTTATTACAACAGGATAAAACCGATCAGGCTGAACAACGCTACCAACAACTTACCACATTGATTGCCGATAAAACACTCAGCCCCGAACAAAAGCTCGATTATGGTGAAGTGGCTTTGTGGCTGGCTGACTATGACACTGCCCTGGCTCTGTTGGAGGATGTCAATGATGCACAGCATATTTATGCCTCAAAATTATTGTTAGCCCGGGTTTATTTGGCACAGGATAATGCTGAAAAAGCCATGGTGTTGTTTAAACAAGTACAAAATGCACCGCCGGAGCATGCCATTCCCGCCTTTCAGATGGCGGCCCAATACCATTACAGCGAGGATCGCCCAGAGCAAGCCATTGCCCAGTTATCAGAAGGTTTACGGTTTTTTAAAGATGATCCGGATTTATTGTACTCCAGGGCGCTCATCTATGCCCAGGATAATCAGGTGGCAGCCGCTGAAAAGGATTTAACCGTTATTATTAAGGACAACCCGAAACATGCTGATGCCTTAAATGCCCTCGGTTATACCTGGGCCGATAATGACATGCATTTAGATCAGGCTTTGCATTATATTGAACAAGCCAATGAATTAAAACCGAATAACTCGGCAATCCTGGATTCACTGGGCTGGGTTTATTATAAACGCGGCGATTTGCTTAAAGCCGAACATTTTCTGCGTGAATCTATGCAACACCCCGGTGTCAGTGCTGAAACCTACGAACACCTGATTACCGTGCTCGAAGCCCAAACTAAAAACAGCGAAGCAACGCAGATGCGACTAAAACTCAAAGAGTTTCTGGCTGATTGAACCTGTTGTTATGGAGTGCTTCCATCAGCGTGTTTTTAATCAACCACCTGATAAACCGCTTCGCCGATAAATTGCTTTGGGTTGTCCATCAGAGTTTTAATAATTAAGGGAATAAGTTTGCTTAAAATGGCAACAGCATCACGCATTTGATAGCGATTAACCAGGCTGTTCCAGGTGGCACCGCCGTGAAGAATTTGATTGCGTAGGGTATATAGTCGCCCCTGAATAATTAATAACCCATTGATATTAAACACAATATAACGTTATTATGCTATAATAAATTGCAAGAAAACATGAATCAACCATCAAAAACCTTGCAATATGAAACCGAAAAAACCTAACAATCACCCGGATCTATTCAGATCACAATTGTCACAAATCATCAACCTTAAGCACCCACTGGTTAAACTGGCTCATAAAATAAACTGGGAACGTTTAGAGCAGGAAATTGATGTGGTTTATAGCCCGGGTTCAGGTCAGCCACCACTACCAACGCGCCTGCTTGCCGGTTTGCATTATCTAAAATACACCTTTAACGAAAGCGATGAAAGCGTTGTGGCACGTTGGGTTGAGAATCCCTATTGGCAATACTTTTGTGGCTTTGAGTTTCTCCAACATGAATTACCTTTACACCCAACCACATTGATTAAATGGAGAAAACGGGTTGACGACAAACGGGAAGCCTTGTTGCAAGAAACCATCAAGGTGGCCAGTGAAAATGATTTGATTAAAGCCTCAGAAACACACCATGTTAATGTTGATACCACGGTTCAGGAAAAGAACATCACTTTTCCAACGGATGCCAAGTTGTACCAAAGAGCCAGGGAATTGTTGGTCAAAACAGCACAAGAGAACGGCATTAAGCTGCGCCAGACTTATTTGAGGGTCGGTAAAAAGGCATTAATCATGCAGGGACGTTATTCCCATGCCAGACAAATGAAGCGGGCTGCAAAACAGACCAGAAAATTAAAAACCTATTTGAGGCGTGTTATCAGAGACATCCAGTGCAAATGCCCCAAGCCCGATGAATCCATGAAAGCGATACTGCAAAGAGCCTGGCAGATACATGACCAACAACGTAATGACAAAAATAAAATCTACTCGGTGTATGAAGATGCGGTGTTCTGTATTGCCAAAGGCAAAGTGCATAAAAAGTATGAATTTGGCAACAAGGTTTCTATCGTATCATCATCAAAGAACAACTGGATACTATCTGCATTGAGCTTTGACAACCCATTTGATGGACATACTTTAAAAGATGCGCTTGCTCACTGTAAAAAACTCACCGGCAAAGAACCCAAGAATGCCTACTGTGACGGTGGTTATAAAGGGCATGAAATTAAAGGCAAGACCCAAGTTCACCTGATTGGAAAAATCCCCAAAAGAGCAACCAAAACCATGCGCAAGTGGATGAAACGGAGAGCAGCGGTGGAGCCAATCATTGGTCACATCAAGTCAGACCACAGAATGAACAGAAACTTCCTCAAAGGAGATGACGGCAACCGTAACAATGCACTTTTAGCAGCCGCTGCCTTCAACTTCGCCAAGTTGTTGAAGGCATTTTATTGGGTCTTGAATAAATTCACTAAAAATGCCCAGCAATGTCTAATTTATGCACCAAGATCGTTGGTGTTGAAGTGAATTCTTCAGGTTCGACTATGTAAACCACGAACTGCGCCAGCAATACCTACAAATTTGTTGATATTATTTGACAAGCCTAAGTCGATAATTTCTTTGATGGCTAAGGTCACACCCACAGAGTGCCCAATGACATCAATATCTCCACTACAAGAATTTTCCAATGCATCCAATAACGCATTGGCCACCGGCACTTCTTCACGACCAGAATGATTATTACACGCCACACAAGCACTACCCCAATCAGGGCGATAAATTTCTGCTGCGCTATAACCGCGATTGAGTAACTCAGAATACGTATTCTGCCAATCCGATAAATCTCCACCATTGCCATGAACCAATACCACGTTATCACGACATGCTGCAAAACCCACTGACGTCAAAAAACAACTTAATATAAATACAACGTTTTTTATAAAATTCTCCTCTTTTGTTTATTATTAGCGTATGCACGTTTTATACAAGTGTCAATATTATTTAAACATATGATTAATTTTCAATCAGATTTTTGTTATTGCTATTGGTCGTTTTTTTGGAATAAAGTAAACATAAGAAATTTTTATTTAACCGATCAACCCACTCACAAATGCGCTGCCATCAAAAGCATGCCACACCGGTAATAACCTAATAACTACCGAAAACAAAGCCGGCAGTACTCAACGTACACTTACAAGGCACTATCCGGAGGGGTTTTGATTATGATATTAGGGTTTATAAGGCATTGAGTTTTCGATAAACTTCTATGTATTTACTCGGTTTACCATTTGCATCATAGAGACCCAAAACCTGGGTGAATCCAAACAATTTAATTTCATCAATTAAAACAGGGGATTGGGCTGTGAGGCTGAAGTCAATAGATGCGTTTAGCCTAAACGGATCAGCGGAAACTTTAGTGCAACTTTGCTGTGGCTGAACTTGCCACTCCTTGAGAATCACGCCATCCACCTTAACCTCAAGAACAGTCGCTGCATCGGCCACCAGACAAATTGAAATGTCTTGGTAATTTTCCAGTAACTTAAAGCGTTTATCAGCTAACAAGGATTGTGTGATTGAACTACCTGCTTGCATGTACAAACTTTGATCCTGCTGATTAGTTTTTATTTCAGTCTGTCCTTCAATAAGCCAGCCTTGAGTACCCATCTCAAATGAACCATTAAGAATGGCATTATCATGGTAATCGCGATAGGCCCACACCCCAAAGCCTTTGCTGTATTTTTTTAATAATGGTCCCGCAGCCAAGAGAAAATCATCAATTTGATCCGGTATGATATTGGCATGGTTGGGGTAATGCACTGTGTTGTCATAGAAGTTAAACTGTTCAAGCACATGATGGGTATTTTCACCGTTATTTGTGACCATTTTTAACAGATAATCAAAGTTCATTAAAGCTTGTTCAGCGGAAATCAGCTCACCTTTATTGTCCGCACCCCAAAAGGGTGCCCAGTAGGTGCCTCTTAGATTTTTTTCTTCTAAATGCAAGTCATGCGCAATCCAGGTATATTGATCATTTTGCTTAACCCCCAGCTGATCTACCCTGATCTCCATAGCAGCATTTGGAAACACCGACTGTGCTGGTTTTAAGACATCTTTAGCAAATTTTTGATCAATGAAATCCATATATAAAACATAGGATAAATCGGCGGGTTGCGGCACCCTCACTTGATTAAAATTAATATGATTTTGTTGAAGCAGCACTTTAACTACATTTTGATTTTGTTGCTGCAGCCAGTCGCCGTAACCCATGGATTGTGCCAAGTTAAGGCGTTTTTCTTCATCCCAAGAAGGAAATAGAGTATGCGGACACCAGAAGTCTTCCCATGAGACCAAGATACCGGCAGACGATTTCTGGAATGGTGTGATGGTTTGCTTAATCTTTTCTAAATAGTCAGCCCACTGGTTTTGAGTTTTTCCATCGCTATAAATCCCAATACACTGTTCAAGCGCATAGGTTTTGGTATCAGGCATATGGTAATGAGGAAAACCTAATCGCAGGATAAAACTTAAATCATTCTCAACAATACCATTTAATACAAAACTGAGTCGCTCATAGAGTATCTGATTCGATTGCGTTTGATTTGTATCGAAACCAATTTCAAAACCACGCCAGGGTATAATCAAAACAATGGTATTAAACCCATCATTTTTTATTTGTTGTAATTCTCCGTCAACATCATCTTTTTCAAACTCTTGCCAAAATGTGATCGGCCAAGCTGAGGAGAAATAATGAGCTGATTTAATAAAATCAGGGGCCAACTTTCCTATTGAACCAACATCATTGTTACTTTCAAGGCTGATTGTTTGTTCTTGATGACAACCGGAAATAAGGATCAAACAAAAAATGAATTTTTTCATGGCTGATTATATAGTCTGCTAAATACAATCGACAAGACCCAGCCGGTATTATTTTTGCTTAGGGCGAAATTAACGTCTTTCTTGTCTTTATTACAACGTTTCAGCCAGCACCTTTCAGAAATTAAGCCATTATGAAAATCCCAGAAAGGTTGGAACACATATTTATTATTCAATAAAACCCGAATGCTATTGGGAAATTCTTTCCAAATGGTTTCATAAATGGCTTTGTCGTTGTCCAGTTCACATACACGAGATAAAAAATGATCAAACATCGCCCGTTCAGGTTTTCTGTTGTCCACGTCTGTCAAATTGGAATATGCGGCATTAAATGATATCCATAAAAAAATAAATTGGCCATCTAAATCGTCCTGACTCAGTTCTGATTTTTTAAGCCAGCTCAAAGCACGACGGATTCTCAGACGAATATCAGATGGTTGATTTTCCCGTTCTAAACGGTGTCTTTTTTTTTTAAATTTGCATGGGTCAAAACTTTCATCTTAATTGATTGCTGGAATAAGATTATTTACTTTAGCATAAAATTAATCAAACTTGAATTCAAGTAATAAGTGCAATTTAATCATGCAGCAAGTAAATCGACTT
>CAZWVE010000003.1:0-18776 GCA_964636925.1 uncultured Marinicella sp. | reverse complement strand
CGCATCTTCCGTGAGCACTGCCGTGGCTGAGGCCAATTGTTCAACGATCAGCTGATCCACCGATAAACCGCAACGGGCAACACATTTATTAATATTTTGTGCAGCACTGTCAGAACCGATGATTAAATGCACCCGCGCTTCCAAACGTACCCCGGACATACCCACCGGATGACGAATACCGTCCTGACCGTCAATGACATATTCCTGAGGCAGGACATGCAATACTTTTTGATCATTGGGAATGGCCACGGCACGGGCCGCATCCAGGACTTTCTCGACATCCAATTTACTGACTTCTTTGTCTTTAATGGCGACGATACCGTCTGAATTAATGCTGCGAATATGGCTGCCGGAAATGCCGACAAACACCGACTGTATTTCACATCCGGCCATTAATTCGGCTTCTTCAATGGCACGTTTGATGGATTGCACAGTGGATTCGATATCCACCACCACGCCGCGCTTCAAACCCCGCGACGGTGATGAGCCAATGCCCACCACTTCCATGGATCCATCAGCATGCACTTCTCCGACAATGGCCACCACTTTTGACGTGCCAATATCTAAGCCCACTTGCAATTGACTGTCATTTTTTTTCACTTTCATCAGCTGACCTCCTGTATCTGATTATTTTCTTCGGCTGGCTTTTGTTCATCATAACCCGGATGCCACTGCACCACATAGCCATTGCTGTACCGCAAATCGATGCGTTTGGGTGCTTTTTGACCGGCAGCACGTATCATATTTCGCCAGGTATCGGCCAAGCGTAAGGCCCGTGCTTCTTGTTGTTCTGTGCCTAAATTAATTTGTAAACCATTGCGCATAACCAGTTGCCAACCACCCCGTTGGCTGACCCGTGCTTCAGCGACTTCATGGCCCACAGGTTGCAACAACCGGTTAAAGCGAATAAATAACTTATACACACCGTCAACCTGATTATCCGGTGCATATAATCTGGGTAAGTCTGCCACATCATCAATACGTTCTACACTGAACAGCTCGCCCCGCTGATTGATTAACTGTTGGTCATTCCAGATGGCTCTGGGCTGATGTTCAATCAGGGTGACTTTTAAACTGTCGGGCCATTGTTTCACCACATGGGCCTCACGCACCCAATTAAGTGACTTCAGGCTGTTTTTAACCTGATCGGTATTTAAGCGGAAAAAAGACCGTTCACCTGTTTTTTTAACCGCCAAACGTACCTGTTCCGCGGTCACCCGTTGATACTCAGCGGCCACTTCCACCTGTTTGATTTCCCAGCGTTCTGAATGAATCAAACCACTCATCAAAGCCGACACCAACAGTATCGCCAACAAGCTGAAAATCATGATTAACTGCGCCAGTTTAGTCATGCGGGTATCCTGTTTTAATGATTTCAGCGACCAACTGGTTAAAATCCCAGCCGTGAACTTGTGCGGCCTTTGGCAATAAACTGGTGGCCGTCATACCCGGTGTGGTATTGGCTTCCAGAAACCAACGCTGTCCGGCGTCATCGACGATATAGTCAACCCGTCCCCAGCCGTTAATTTGTAACACATTACATATTTGTCGGGTATCCGCTTGTAATTGTCGCTGCATCGCTTTGGAAAACGGTGCCGGGCATTGGTATCGGGTTTCCTGACTATTATATTTCGCTTCATAGTCATACAACTCACCGGCCGGTTCAATGCTGACCACCGGCAGAATAACATCACCCACCATGCCCACAGTACATTCAGTGCCGGCAACAAATTGCTCCACCAGTACTTGATCAGTGAGATTAAAGGCCTGTTGTACGACACCGGATAAATCATCGGCCTGATTGACTTTGGTTAAGCCGACGCTGGAACCTTCACTGGCCGGTTTCACAATCCACGGCCCTTCTGCGACATCAACTATGAGTTGCTCCGGCTTATCCAATAACTGAAATGCCGGTGTTGATATTCCGTATTGTGCCACCAGTGTTTTCGCCATATGTTTATGCCAACTCAAACATGCACCGACATAATCACAACCGGTGTAGGCTAATCCTTCCAACGCCAACCAGGCAGCCAGACGACCATCTTCACCATCTGCACCGTGTAATACATTGAACACCAGATCAATGTCATGTTGAGTCAGGGCCTTCAGTTCATTGACATCATCAGCACAAATCACTTCATAACCCAGCGCTTTTATCGCTTCGGCCACAGCATGACCTGAACGTAAAGACACTTCTCGCTCAGCACTGTGACCGCCCATTAGTAAGGCAATGCGTTTAATCATGATAAGCCTCCTCCGCATGCGTGACCATGGCCTGTATAACGCCCCCAATGGAGCCGGCACCAATCATCAGCACCACATCATCAGCTTTTAGGATATGCCCTAAGGTGACCGGAATTTGCGTCACATCCTGAACAAAAATAGGGTCTAATTTTCCCCGATTGCGAATACTGCGACTTAAATCCACGGCGGTGGCCCCGGATATTTCTGCCTCACCGGCCGCATACACTTCACTCAACACCAGAACATCTGCTTCGTTCAATACTTCACTGAACTCATCGAATAAATCACGGGTGCGGCTGTATCTGTGCGGTTGAAAAACAACCACCAGTCGATTCGATGGCCAGCCATCGCGGCAGGCTGCAATAACTGCCGCCACCGCTGTGGGGTGATGGGCATAATCATCAATTAAAGTTAACTGACCACCATTGGGGGCAGCCAGATGGTGGATATTAAAACGCCTGCCGACACCGGTAAAACCGGTCAGGGCGCGTTTCATGATGGCCGGCGAGACATCCAGTTCCAGGGCCACTGAAACGGCTGCCAGGGCATTCAGCACATTGTATTCACCGGCAATATTAAGGCGCACATCGGATAGCAAGGTGTGTCCTTCATAAACCACATCAAAGTGCATAAATTCATGCGCCTGCCGAATATTAATGGCGCGCACCTGCGCTTGTGGCGACAGACCATAAGTGATTTTATGTCTCGACACCTTATCGGCCAGCTCAGCCACCCGTTCATCATCAACACATAACACCGTAATGCCGTAAAAAGGCACCCGATGAATAAAATTATTAAAGGCCTGATTGAGTACTTTAATATCGTTATCAAAGGTCTGCATATGATCTTCATCGATATTGGTGACCACCGCCATCAGCGGTTGTAACAACTCAAACGAGCCGTCAGATTCATCCGCCTCAGCGACCAGATATTCACCGGCACCTAAACGTGCGTGCGAACCTGCGGCTGTCAGCAAGCCGCCAATGACAAAGGTCGGGTCTAAATCTGCGGCCGCTAAAATGCTGGCAATTAAACTGGTGGTGGTGGTTTTACCGTGGGTCCCGGCGACCGCGATACCTACTTTAAAACGCATTAATTCAGCCAGCATTTCGGCTCGGGTTAATACCGGCAAAGCAGCTTTGACCGCAGCCATGCGCTCAGGATTGTCCCTGCCAATGGCCGAGGAATACACCACCACATCGGCATTGTTAATTAATTCCGCATCATGTTGATAATGGACAGTCACACCCAAATTAGCTAAGCGTTCAGTCGTTTTACTCCGTTGTTGATCTGACCCACTGACTTTAAAATCTAAATTATGTAGCACTTCGGCAATACCTGACATACCCGAGCCACCGATACCAATCAGGTGAATTCGTTGCATGCGACGGGCAAATTTATGTTCCGGTGTTAAGTAACTCATGATGCCACCTGTTCACAGATAATGGCAATGGATTCTGCCACGTTCGATTTATGAATAGCTTGCAAAGATGTACGCATGCGTTGTTGTGCTTGGGCATCCAGTAATTGCTCAATGCTGGCGTGCAACTGTGTCTCGGCATCTTTTTCAGACCAGATTAATGCCGCATTATGACCCACTAAAAACATGGCATTTTTAGTTTGATGATCGTCCACCGCCCGGGGAAATGGTACCAACAAACTGGGTATATGCATGGCCGTTAATTCAGCCAACGTCAGGGCCCCGGCTCGGGCAATACAAACATCGGCCCAACTGTAGGCTTTGGACATATTGTGAATAAACTCATTCACAGTCACCTCTGATGAATGACCATAGGCAGCCCGGGTAGCGGCAGCATTATTTTTGCCGCACTGGTGCCAGACTTTAATCACACCTTGTTGCAAATAGTCAGCCAACTGCGCTGGTAGCAGGCGATTGAGACTTTGAGCGCCTAAAGAGCCACCCATTATAAGCACGTGATAAGGTTGTTCGACGGCTGTTTTTTTGGCTGCTTTAGCGATTGAAGACCGCACCGGATTGCCAACCCATTGCGAGCCGTATAAACCATTTAGATCAAATCCGGTAAGGACTTTATCGGCGTGTTTAGCCAACCAACGATTGGTCATACCAAAGACACTGTTTTGTTCATGCACCACCAAACGCGTGCGACAAAAGCGGGTCGCCAAACCACCGGGCGCTGCCACATAGCCACCCATGGAAATCGCCACATCTATGTTTTCTTTTTTCATAAACCGTCGCGCCTGCCAGGTGGCTTTTAACAACATAAAAGGCATCATTAATTTTCTCATCAGGCCTTTACCGCGCAACGGCTTCACTTTTAATAAATTCAAGCGAATGCCGTATTGCCGTACGATGCGCTCTTCCATGCCGCCTTTGGCACCCAGCCAGTAAATGCTGTGACCCCGCTTTTGCAGGGCCTTAGCCACAGAGATGCCCGGGAAAATATGTCCACCGGTGCCACCGGCCATGATGATAAACTTCATGCTTTCGCCCCCTGCCTGGTGACCCTGAAATTCATTTTACGGTTTTCATAAGAAACCCGCAGCACCACTGCCACCGCCAGAATATTCATCATGATGGCACTGCCGCCGGAAGAAATAAAAGGAAGTGTCAATCCTTTGGTGGGCAGCAGCCCTAAATTAACACCCATGCTTAAAAAAGTTTGTAAAGCCAGCCAGACGACAATGCCTGAGCACAAAAACCCGCCGTAGGTTTGGCCATGAATAAAAGCCTGGCGGGATATTTTAAAAATTCGCACAAATAATACGATGAATAAAGCCACCATTAACAGGACACCCAAAAAACCCATCTCTTCGGCATACACGGCAAAAATAAAATCAGTATGGGCTTCGGGTAAGTAAAATAATTTTTGAATACCTGCGCCGATACCGACACCGGTTAATTCGCCGCGACCGACTGCAATCAAAGCTTGCACCAGCTGAAAACCGGCATTAAACGGGTCTTGCCACGGATCGGTAAAATTAACCAAACGTTTAACACGATACGGCTCAGCCCAGGCCAGTACCAACACAGCTGAACCACTGAGTAAGCCAATTAACGTCAAATCTCGGTAACGGGCACCGGCAATGAAAACCATTATCAGGGTTATCGCCATCAATAACACACCCGACCCAAAGTCCGGTTGCAGCAACAATAATCCCACAATGACAGCCGTTAGAATGATGGGACGTAAAACCCCAATCATGGATTGACGAATGGCTTGTTCGTGTTTCACCACATAAGCCGCCAGTGACATAATCAAGGCCAGTTTCACCGCTTCCACCACCTGAAAACGACCAACACCTAAATTTAACCAGCGTCTGGCGCCATTGACTTCAATGCCGATACCCGGAATCATCATAATAATCAACAACAACATGGCAACAATGAGGGCCGGTCGACTCAGACGTTGGTACCAGCTAACCGGAATATTTAACACCATCCAGGCACCGACCAAACTAATGCCAATAAACAACAGATGTTTTTTTAAATAGTAAAATGGATCCGACGTGGCATTTTCGGCAACCGCCACAGAAGCCGACGCCACCATCACCACACCGATAAACAACAAGCTAAAAAATGCCGCACACAGCCAACCATCGACACCCACCTGGTACCAATGTATGTGTTTATTTTTGTTGGCTTTTGCAGTCATACTTATCGAATTTTCAAGGTTGCAAGGCCAACCAATACCAAAATAATGGCGATAATCCAAAATCGCACAATAACTTTTGGTTCAGCCCAGCCTTTTAATTCAAAATGATGGTGAATCGGCGCCATTCTAAAAATACGTTTACCGCGTAACTTAAAAGACGCCACCTGTAACATCACCGAGGCCGTTTCCATGACAAAGACCCCGGCCATAATAAAAAACACAAATTCCTGCCGCGTTATGAAGGCCACCAAACCCAACGCAGCACCCAGAGCGAGTGCCCCGACATCACCCATAAATACCTGCGCTGGATAGGTGTTGTACCAGAGAAACCCCAAACCAGAACCAACAATGGTGGCACAGAAAATGGCCAATTCACCCGACCCGGGTACAAACGGCAAAATCAGATATTCACTGATCACGGCATTACCCGCAACATAAGCAAACACACCCAACGCCGAAGCCACTAAGACCGTCGGCATAATGGCCAGACCATCAAGACCATCGGTTAAATTAACGGCATTACTGGCGCCGACAATGACAAAATAACCCAGGGGCACGGTTAACCAACCCAGATGCCAGTTAAAATCGGTCACCATCGGCACCACCAGTTGTTCCCGAATACTGCTGTCACCATAAAAATAGAGATACAAGACCGCCGCTAAGCCAACCAAAGATTGCAATGAATATTTATAGCGGGCGGCTAAACCATCTGAGTTTTTACGGTGTATTTTTTTAAAGTCATCCAGCCATCCAATCAAGCCAAAACCACTGATAACAAACAAAGACAACCAGATATAGTGATTCCTTAGATCTGCCCACAGCAGTGTCACGAAGACAATAATGACTAAAATCATGCTGCCACCCATGGTTGGCGTTCCTTGCTTACTCAAATGGCTTTCGGGCCCGATTTTACGCACCTGTTGACCAATTTGTTTGGCCTGCAACCAGGCAATAAAACGCCCTCCCAACAGTAGTGACAGGATTAACGCGGTTAAGGCTGCCACCACCGCCCGAAAAGTTAAATATCCGAACACGTTGAGCCAGGAAAAATGGGATTGCAGTTGTTCTGCTAACCAATAAATCATGCCGCCATCTCCCCTAATAATGCATCCACAACACGTTCCAATCGCACACCGCGTGAGGCTTTCACCAGAACACTTTCTTGTCCGCACAACTCCTTTTTCAGAATATCAATCAAGGTATCCGTGTCACGAAAAACCGCACAATTTCTGTCTCCAAAACCCACACACACCGCACTGGCCCAATCGCCCACCGCATAAATCTGATCAATACCTTCAGCATTTGCTTGCTGACCCAAAGCCTGATGTGCCTGCTCAGCAGTTTCACCGAGCTCCAACATATCACCACAGATCAAAATCTGTGGTTTGGGTAATTGTTTTAATACCGATAAGGCCGCTTGCATGGAGGCAGGATTGGCGTTGTAGCTGTCATCAATCAGAACACCGCCCTGTTTAAATTTGTACTGCTGTAAGCGCCCTGTTTCGGGCTTAAAGTGTGCCAGACCCTGTTCAATTAAATCACCGGCCACACCCAATTGATCCGCCATCGCCACCACCGCCGCGGCGTTCATCAAATTATGCTCACCCGCCACCGGCAACCGTAACTGAATGTTGTCACCATTGGGTAAGCGCACATAAGATCGGCTGTTCGAATTCTGAGTGAGTTGATAATCTGCATCGGACCGGCTGCCATAACTGACAGTTGTTGCGGTGGCTGGCACTTGCCAACTGTCCTTAAAATCATCATTGGCATTGATGATTGCCACACCGGCAACTTTTAGGTGCCGATAAATCTCACCTTTGGTGCGGGCAATCGCTTCAAGGCTGCCAAACCGACCCACATGTGCAGCACTGATGTTATTAACCAGCGCCACGTCCGGTGGTGCAATTTCACACAGATAAGCAATGTCCCCGGGCTGCCCTGCGCCCATTTCTAATATTAAATAACGGGTTTCCGGCTTTAAACGCAACACGGTGAGTGGCAAACCAATCTCATTATTAAAGTTACCGGCGGTGGCTTGTACTGTGCTGTGCTGTTTGAGGACACTGAACAACATATTTTTAACCGTGGTTTTACCGTTGGAACCGGTGATGGCAATCACCGTGGCCTGGTTTTGTTGTAACCAGGCACTGGCCAGAGCCGCCAGGGCTTTTTCAGTGTCCGAACAAATAATTTGTGGTACCGGCACATCCACCGGTCGTGACACCAAGACCGCTATGGCTCCGGCGGATACCGCCTGCTGACAAAAATCCGCACCGTCAAACTGCGCACCAGAAAGGGCAATAAACAGTTGACCGGCCTGGACCTGCCTTGAATCAGTGGTGACACCCTGGATACGGACATCCTTGCCCACCAAACGGGCACTGAGTAAAGTGGCAATCTGATGCAACTGCATTTTAATCATGCCACCGCCTCCTGCCAGTCTTGCACCAACTGGAAATCATTCATTTCAATATATTGATCCTTTATTTGCTGGGTGGTTTCGTGCCCTTTTCCGGCAATCAGCACCACATCACCGGCCACCGACTGTTGCAACGCTTGTTCAATGGCGGCTTTGCGGTCGTGGATAATAACCGGTTGAGATTGCATGCCTGTCACAATATCAGCGGCAATCTGAGCGGCTGATTCAAACCGCGGATTATCATCGGTGATAATCACATGTTGTGCATACTGCTCGGCAATCCGTCCCATTTGCGGCCGTTTGCTTTTATCCCGATCACCGCCACAGCCAAAAACACACCACAATTCATGCGAACAGTGGTCTGCTAAAGCGGTTAATACCTGCGCCATGGCATCCGGGGTGTGGGCAAAATCAATCACCACAGTCACATCTTTATGGACCAGTTGAATCACGTTCATGCGCCCCGGTACCGGTGTTAGTTTTGTGACTGCCTCGATGATTTGTGTCGGCTTAAAACCCATTTCTGTCAGCGTTGCCATCACCGCCAATAGATTGTCGACATTAAAACGACCCAACAAAGCGCTGCTCACCTTATTTTGCCGATTGCTGTGATGCCACTGAAAAGACAGACCCGCTGACTTCAAGTGAATGTTTTTTGCTTGGTGAAGCTGTTGCACACCTGTGACGGCCTGACCATACACACTCACAACAGCTGCGTTAACACCCGCTTGCAACCAATGGCGTCCGTAATCATCATCGCTGTTAATCACCGCATGACGCAGATTGAAATCTGTGAACAACCGTTGTTTTGCACGGGCATAGTCTGCCATGGTTTGATGGTAGTCGAGGTGATCTTGACTGATGTTAGTCAATACCGCGGTATCAATGTTTAAGCCATTGAGTCGGCCCTGCACCAGCGCATGGGATGAGGCTTCCATACACACACAGTCGTAACCGGCACTGACCATAGCCGCCAGATGTTTCTGAATATGTAAAGCCGAAGGGGTGGTGTTGCTCAGTTGGCTTAATGCATCCAAACCACCAACCCCTAAGGTCCCCATATAGGCGGCTTTTTGTTCCAAATGCTCTAATGCTTGCGCCAATAACCAGGCGGTTGAGGTTTTGCCGTTGGTTCCGGTGACAGCAATCACCTTAAAGTCTTTACTGGGATATTGATAAAAACCCGCTGCCAGATGACCCAACTGTTGGCTTAATTGGTCGATTTCATAAACCGGGATATCGACTTTTTGTCCGCCTAACTCTTGTGGCAGTGGCGTTTCCGCCAAAATGGCCACCGCCCCGTTTTGCTCAGCTTGCCGGGCAAATTCATAACCATGCTTTTGATGACCCACTAATGCCAGAAACACATCACCGGCCTGAATTTCCCGGCTGTCAATGGCCAGACCACTCACCTTCAAATCCGGTGAGATAAACTGTTGGTCACCGACACAGGCGAGTATCTGGGACAACGATTGTATCTTAGCCATGCGTGTCCTCCTGCGTTTGCGGCAATTGTTTGTCTGCCGTTAAAGGTGCTTCATCAGCCGGGACATTTAATAAACGCAGCCCGGTTTTCATGACATCGGCAAACAAGGGCGCTGCCACCTGACCGCCGTAATAGGCTTCACCCAGTGGACTGTTGATATTAACGGCAACCACCAATCTCGGCCGACTCACGGGTGCAAAACCCACAAATGAGGCCATATAGTTATCGGAATAGCCGCCATCTTCAGCGATTCGTGCGGTACCGGTTTTACCGGCAACGCTGTAATTGGACAGGCCCGCGCGATGTCCTTCGTTGTCGGTCACCACATGTGACAGCATTTCTGTGACTGTCGCCGCCATTGCCGGATCAATAATGGCCCGTTCTTCATTCAGGCTGTTTTTAATAAAGGTGGGCGCGCGGTAGCGACCATCATTGGCAAACACCGCATACGCCGCCGCCAATTGTAAGGTGGTCACGGATAAATTATAGCCCCGCGACAGCGCCGCATGATCCACTGTTCGCCATCGGTTGTGCGGTGGCAAATAACCTGCTGATTCGCCGATAAAGCCACTGCCGGTCGACTGACCAAAACCAAACCGCTGATAAACATCCCATAAATGTTCTTTACCTAAATCCAGGACCAGTTTGGCGACTCCGATATTGCTTGATTTAACCAGGATATCCACCAGGGATAATTCACCATAATCACGAAAATCGTGAATCACAAAACCATCCACCTCATAAACACCCGGCGAGGTATCAATAATTGAATTGCGGTTAAACTGTCCGCTTTCCAATGCCGCCACAATAGCAAACGGCTTCATCACTGAACCCGGTTCGTAAATATCCGTGACCGCACGATTTCGCCATCCTTGATTGTCGGCTTTACTGCCATTAGGGTTAAATGAGGGCATATTGGCCATCGCCAGTATCTCACCGGTGGTGACATCCAGCACCACCACTGAACCGGATTTGGCCTGATGCTGGTAAACCACCTTTTTTAAAGCCAAATACGCGGCATACTGCAAGCGTCGATCAAGACTTAAATATAAATCCTTACCCGGTTTTGGTGCTTTAATCTCATCCACGTCGATGTCAGCCACTGCATGTCCCAACAAATCCTTAACCACGGTTTTTTTGCCCGACACCCCGGTTAACCAATTATCATAGGTGCGCTCCAGGCCTTCCTGACCCTGGTCCTCAATATTGGTAAAACCCACCACGTTACCGAGAATTTCGCCGGCCGGATAAAAACGTTTATATTCTGTTCTAAATTCCACGCCGCGCATGTTAAGGGCTTTTACGGCATCCGCCATCATCGGTGTAATGCGCCGTTTAATAAATAAAAATTGACGATCGGTGCGACTGGTGATGATTTGTTTGAGTTCTTCGGCATCTAATTGCAACACTTCTGCCAGTTGCTCCACTTTGGAAAATTGATCGATTAACTGTCCCGGCACTATACCCACCGAAGGCATCGCCGTGCTTAACGCCAAAGGCTCACCGTTTCGGTCATAAATGGCACCGCGAGACACCGGCATCTCGACTTCCTTAACATGCCGCATCTCACCTTGTGCCTGATAAAAATCCTTGCCTTTCACCTGAATGGCAAAGGCGCGCACCACAACCACCATAAAACCACACAGCAGTAAAGCCATCACGGCCAGCATGCGTAACTGAGTCCGGCTTATTTGTACGCCTGATTGTGTCATCGTTTTATGACCATAATCTGTTCATCTTCGGGCAATTTCATGCCCAACTCACTTTTCGCTAAATGTTCAATGCGACTGTTACTCACTAACGTTGATAACTCAATTTGCAAGCGCGCCCATTCACCGTTAATACGGGTTGTTTCTTGTTCTGCCTGTTGTAAAGCGGCGAACACTTTGCGCGTTTCATTTTGGCTAAACACAAAAGCCACTAACACTGCCGCCAACAAAATGGCCAACACCATGGTAAAGATTGGTTGCGCGTTCATAAACACTCTGCCACCCGCATGACCGCACTGCGGGCACGCACATTGTCATCCACTTCATGGGCTTTAACCGCCTTGCCAATAATCTTTAATGTCGCCTGCGGCAAGCCCTCTGGAATCACCGGCATACGGCGATCCACTTTCATAGGCTGACTTTGTTTTTTAAAAAACTGTTTCACCAAACGATCTTCCAGAGAATGAAAACTAATCACCACCAAACGCCCACCACGTTTCAACAAAGCAAGCGCTTTGGGCAAACTGCGCTCTATCTGTCCCAACTCGTCGTTGATATAAATTCGAATCGCCTGAAAAACCCGGGTCGCCGGATGTTTTTTACTGTAAGCTTTATTAACCTCAGCCACCAAATTGGCCAACTCAGTGGTTCTGGTGAGTGGTTTATCCTGCCTTGTATCAATAATTTTTTGCGCAATTCGACGGGCATTTTTTTCTTCTCCGTAACGCCAAAAAACCCGGCGCATTTCATCCAATTCGGCTGTTGCTAACCAATCGGCCGCAGAAGGTCCGTTGCGGTTATCCATGCGCATATCCAATGGCCCGTCTTTTTGAAAACTAAATCCACGCTCGGGCTGGTCAATTTGTGGTGATGACACACCAAAATCAAACAACACGCCATCATAGGTAGCGGGTTTTAACTGTTGCGCAATCACTGAATCAAAATCACCGGCATAAACCTGAATGCGCTGATCTGAGTCTGCCAGTTCCCGAGCCGCCGCTAAAGCATCCGGATCACGATCAATGACATCCAGACGACCTTGTGGGGACAGCTTGCTGAGTATTTCCCCGGCATGACCGCCTCGACCAAAGGTGGCGTCTAAATAATGACCATCCGGTTTCACAGCGAGGGCCGCTGTGGCATGTTGCAACAGGACACTTTGATGCAATGACTGGCTCATTACAACACCAATGATTTCATATCGTCAGAAACTTCTCCACCGGCAACCGGTACTTGATGTCGTTGTTTGTGCAAGGCATCCTCATTCCAAATCTCAAACTTTTTACCCAAGCCCAACATCACCACCCGTTTTTCCATGGAAGCCACTTGACGTAAAGTCACCGGCAATAATATCCGTGAACCTTTATCCGGACTGACATGATAAGCGCTTCCCACCAGACGCCTTTGCAGCGCACGGTGCATCGGATCAAAAGTACTTAACGCCATAACACTGTCACGAACACGTTCCCATTCAGCCTGGGGATAGAGCCATAAGGAATCATTTTCATAGGCGTTATAGGTGAGAACCAAAGCATTATCACAGGCGCTGGCAATCGGTTCGCGGTACATCGCCGGTATCGCCAACCGTCCTTTTGCATCTAAATTAAGCGCCACTTCGCCGTAAAACACTACTTTATCCCACAATTATGTTACTTTAACCCACTTTATTGCACTTTATGGCGAAATCGATTTCAAGTCAAGCGGGAAATATAAAAAATTGTTTGATTTCAGTAAGTTAACAAATATTTTACTTTAAGAAAAAGCGCTAAGTGATTGATTTCAATAGATCAGAAGATTTGATAACCACTGAATAAGCGAGTTGAACGATGCAGAACCGCACAGAACGACAGTATAGCTGACTCACCGTTGAATTCAAGCCCGGCAAATAGTGACCCACTGGTCTTTTCGGGGACCTGATAAACTTCTAACAGTCTCAAATAAGAACCTATTTTAATCATGTCATTAGGAAAACACTGCTTACCGGTCTTTTACTACTGTCTTTTTCAACCCATGCACAAGTTCAGTAGGCTGGGCTGAGCTCCGCGAAGCCCAACATTTTCTTCTTGAGTTTTTTGAGGATAAAATTGTCAAGCAGGTTTTTGATTATTTTAACCCGAAAATGTAAGCTGTTATTTAAGATTTGTTGTTGGGCTTCGCGGAGCTTAGCCCAACCTACAATTTTTGCCCAAAGTACCTTTACTCCACCACCACATCAATAAAGTACTCTTTTTTGCCGTCGATTTTTTTGCTGATAAGGCCGTGGACGTCGGATTCAAAACCCGGGAATTGGGCGTTGAATTGTTCGATGTATTTGAGGTAGCCGATGACTTCCGGGGTGAAGCGTTCGCCCGGAACCATTAATGGAATCCCCGGTGGATACGGTGTGATTAAGCCGGCGGTAATTCGGCCGTTGAGCTGTTCAACGGAAACCCGCTCAACTTCACCATGGGCCATTTTATCCCAGGCTTCAGCCGGTATCATGGCCGGTTCAATGTTGGACAAGTACATGTCCTTGGTGATTCTGGCAATGTCATTGTGTTGATACATGCTGTGGATTTGCTGACATAAATCGTACAAGCCAATGCGTTCATAGACCGGATATTTGGCGACAAATTCAGGCATGATGCGCCACAACGGCAGATTGTTGTCATAATCGTCTTTAAATTGCTGTAATTCGGTCACCAGTGAATTCCATCGGCCTTTGGTAATACCGATATTAAACATGATAAAGAATGAATAAAGTCCTGTTTTTTCCACTACGATGCCATGTTCGGACAGGTATTTGGTTAATAATGTGGCCGGAATACCGGTTGCCTCAAAATGACCTTTAATATTCAGTCCCGGGGTCACAATGGTGGCTTTGATGGGATCGAGCATGTTAAAACCGGTGGACTGAATATCAAAATCATGCCATTCTTCATCGGGATTGATAAGCCAGTCACTTTGTACAGGCACTTCATCATCACTGATGTGATCCGGGCCCCATACTTTAAACCACCAATCATTCTCTCCAAACTCATTATCCACTTTTCGCATGGCTTTTCTGAAATTTAACGCTTCCACCAGGGATTCCTCCACCAGGGTGCGACCGGCAGGTTGTTCCATCATGGCAGCAGCGACATCACAGGACGCAATAATCGAATACTGCGGGCTGGTCGAGGTGTGCATTAAAAAGGCTTCGTTAAAGCGGTGTTTATCGAAATTTGAATGTTGTGATTCTTCCACTAAAATCTGAGAAGCCTGTGATAATCCGGCCAAAAGTTTGTGGGTTGATTGGGTTGAGAAAACCGTGGCGTTATCGGCTCGGGTACGGCCCTCACCGCCAATGGCATGCATGTTGTGATAAAAATCATGGAATGAAGCGTGCGGTAACCAGGCCTCATCAAAATGTAAGGTATCAACGGTATCGCCCAACAAGGCTTTGATTTTGGTATGGGACCGATAATGCCATAATGATTACGGGTCGGCATTAAAAATACAGGTATCGCTCCGGTCATGATAATCGAATGCAAAATGGACTTGTGGCAATTACGATCCACCACCACAATGTCACCGGTGGCAACCGTCGAATTCCAGACAATTTTATTGGACGTTGAGGTTCCGTTGGTCACAAAAAACAAGTGATCGGCGCTGAATATACGCGCCGCATTTTGCTCACTGTCCGCCACCGGGCCATTATGATCCAGTAACTGACCAAGTTCTTCCACCGCATTACAGACATCAGCCCTGAGCATGTTCTCACCAAAAAACTGATGAAACATCTGCCCCACGGGGCTTTTTAAAAATGCCACGCCACCGGAATGTCCGGGTGTATGCCAGGAATACGAGCCGTCTTCAGCATAATGCATCAGGGCCTTAAAAAAGGGTGGCGCCACATGAGACAGGTATTTATTGGCTTCCCGGATGATGTGTTTAGCGACAAAATCCGGGGTATCTTCAAACATATGAATAAAACCATGTAATTCCCGCAGAATATCATTGGGAATGTGTTGACTGGTTTTGGTTTCACCGTAGAGAAAGATCGGAATATCGGGATTGCCTTTGCGCACCGCCGCGATAAATTGTCTGATTTCGGCGATGGCCTGATCGACTTCTTGTTCGCTGCCATGACCTATTTCTTCATCATCAATCGAAATGATAAAGCTGGACGCCCGACTGGCTTGCTGGGCAAAGGACCTCAAGTCAACGTAACTGGTGTAACCCACCACTTCGACACCATTGTCAGTGATGGCCTCGGCCAAATTACGAATACCGGAACCGGAGACATTTTCAGAACGAAAATCTTCATCAATAACAACGATGGGAAAGTCAAAACGCTTGGCCATAACGGTGCCTACACTAAAAAACGTTTATTATCCCCTGTTAACTGTCGCTGTCAACACATCTGTTTCCGACCATACAATAAACCCACGGTTAGGGTAAAATAGCCGTGGGTTTTTTGCTTGATTTGATACTTATTCGAAACCGTCCATAAAAATCAAATCGGTAAAACTACACTGTGTTGGGGCTGTCACTGAAATATTGTCAATATACCAGCCCTCATCACCCACAGAACCATCACAGGACATGCGCCATCTGAACTGCACAGTCTCGCCGACGAAATCATCCATTGAAACTTCGACTTCTTGCCAACCGCCACTGTTACCGCTCCAGGCTGCCCGTCCGTTCATAGGACCACCGCCAAGAGACGTGACATAACCGTTTTGTACAATTCGATTGCTGTTGGCGGGAACTGTACCACCATTACCATCCAAAATATCATACCAGGTAGTACCACCGTCTGTTGAGTATTCCAATGCACCACCATCCCAATTCGTTTCAGTGTTATAGTTGTGCTGGAATTTCAATGAAAATCCTGCATTGGAAACATTGATGGCTTGATCCAATAATAACAGTTGGTCTTTGGTTGAGCTCTCATCAGCAACAAACCAAGAATTGGGCGCTGAATAAACCGTTGTTGTATTCACTTCCCAGGGTGATGTACTGCCATTACCGGGACCGGCGGCGGTACTCCAGTTGGCTGTACCCGAATCAAGGTTATCGGCAAACAGAACATTATCCGGTCCACTTGCAGCCACACCCATACTCACTAAACCGGTGTTTTCATTGCCGGCGGCACAAACACCTGAGCCATTATCGCTGTTATCTTCAGATTGAACGTTATAGTAAAAGGTCTGGCCCGGAACCATGCCTGTATCGGTGAATGATGTGCCCGTTTCACAAGATGAGATTAGGGTCCCTGGTGAGGGTGTAAAATCTTCGACGACCGAACGATAAACATTATAGACCACATCATTTCCACAATTTTGTGTGGCCTGAGCCCAGTCCACTTGAACGGAACAAAAACCTGCTTTCAAGTTAGTCACTTGTTGCACGCCTGAAAATGTTGGCGACAACGTACATACTCCGGTGGCAGTGGCACTGTCACATGCGGAAAAGACAGAACGACAGGCTTCAGCACTGTCATAGGTTTTGATTTGATAAGAATACTCAGAACCACCCGAGACATCTGTATCCACATACAGTGTACCTGAGACACCTGAGGCAATTTTTTCATAACTTGACGACCCACAAGTACCCAGGGTTCGATAAACCTCATATAAGTAAGGACCACCAGCCGGTGCTGTCCAACTGACATCAATTTGATTACTGCCATTGACCACAGCATTAACATTGGTCGGTTCAGCCGGCGCGTTACAAACTGCTCCATTGGGTAAATTGGCACCGAGGTCAGCAATCACCAATTCGATGGGGACGCCCCGATTCGGGTCATCGCCAGCCCCGCCTGTGTCACAATATCCGCTACCGCGACAATGGTGCAAGGCCACAATTTTGTGGTCACTGTAAGCCACCACCGGCGAGCCTGATGAACCGCCTTGGGTATCAAGCCAATAACCAATATCCGGTCCGGGTCCGCCACAACCGTTTTCGTTAACACTGTTAACCTGACCCAAACCGCCATTACTGTTGACATCATCGGGATAAGACGAACTAAAAGCCACACGTTTACCCCAGCCTGCGGGGTGTTGCGGAATATATATTTGCTCATTTAATACCGCGCCCGAAGCCCGTAATTGCATATAACCATAAGTGACTGGTAAATTGTTAACCGTATTGTTGGGCAATAACAAAGCATAGTCATAAGGCTGACTGTTTTGTACTAAAGTTGGGCCGGTGGCTTCAATAATGCCGGGGCAACCCAAAGCTGAACCACAGTTGGTGGCACAATCAGGCCCTTCGGCCATTAGTTCAAGGGTCAGATTATTGGCCTCTGACTGATCTGCGACGCAATGTTCATTGGTCAAAATATGCCCTTCATCACCCACAATCCAACCGGTACAATGGGCATTACCATTTTTCAAAATCCGTACCACAGCACGGGCTTTGTCATACACTTCTGGCTCTGTATTCATAAAACACTTGGCTTCCTGAGTGTCGTCCGCGGTACAGACTGCTTCGGTGTCATAGCCCATTTCAGCGCGGGTATAGCCCCGGGCAAACTGGTCAATGGCCACACCTTTGCCGCCTGTTGTCGAATTGCCATACAACTCTACAATGGCTTTGTTACCATGAATCGGAATACCCCAAAATCCTTCTTTTACGCCCAGGCCATTGATGCCTTGATTACGATACGTCCATTTTCTCTGGCCATCCGGTGAACGCAATACCACATAATCGTCCGGTCCAAGATCCATGAGACTGAATCGAGGCGCAATATAAGTCGCCGTCGGATAATAAATCACTTCAGACCATACCAATGTATTACTGCCCCTGCTGACGCCACGATAAGGTGACGGTGAAGCAAAGCTGTTATACACATACTCACCGACTATCGCCGCTTCATTGGCTGCCGATTGACTGGGGAACGTTTTTTGTTTGGTTAGATCCGATAGAATGGATGGCTGATCTTGCGATGTTGATACGGATAAAATTTTTAGCTGGGCAAGGCTTAAAGAGGAAAACGCAAGCAGCGCACAGATAACAAGTCTTTTCATGTTGAATAAGCTCCCTTATTGTTTAATTACGGGAGACCTGTTAACTATTATAATAAGCAGCCTCCACCAAAAAGAATGAATAGAGGCTTCTGTAGAGGCCTTTATCGTGAATTCTTTACTACGCTCAAAAGATTAGCAGTAAAAATAAAATTTAAAAAGAACATTTTCAATTTTATGACCAATAATGACAACTGAGTCACATCCTGGCTAATAAAACGTCACAACAAGTGACCAAAAATTAAATTCCATCCGGGTCGCACAACATCGTTCAAGTTTATAAATCAA
>CAZWVE010000002.1:12720-19529 GCA_964636925.1 uncultured Marinicella sp. | reverse complement strand
CTCAGCCACCTGCTCTAACTGCTGGCCGTATCGACAGAGCATGAGCTCATTATTCAAAAATTTCACATCGAACGGTGCATTGTGCATGACCAAAACAGCACCATCAATAAAAGCCATAAAATCTTCCACAATGACATCAAAAGTGGGTTTGTCCTGCAAAAATTCATTGCTGATACCATGCACTTCAAGGGCACCCTGCTCAACTGCAAATTCCGGATTAATATACTGATGAAACGATTCCCGGGTTATTTGTCTGTTTTCCAGAACCACAGCACCGATTTCAATAACCCGATGACCGGCTTCAGGTTTAAGACCTGTGGTTTCAGTATCCAGCATAATTAATCGTTTTTCGGTCATAACAGTTGCTCCGCTTGCTGTCGGGCCGCTTCATCAACCCGCTCATTAAATTCATGTCCGGCATGCGCTTTCACCCAGTGCCATTGGATGTCGTGCTTTTCTGCTAATTGATCCAATTGCTGCCATAATTCTGCATTTTTCACCGCTTTTTTTTGACTGGTACGCCAGCCGTTACGACGCCAATTATTTAACCAGCGGGTCGCCCCATCCATGACATACTTTGAATCGGTAAACAGCTGAATGTCACAACGTTGCCGCAAACAAGCCAGGGCCTTAATGACTGCGGTTAATTCCATGCGGTTATTGGTGGTACTGGGGTCAGCGCCAGTGATCAATTTTTCATGGCCATTATAATGCAACAAAGCCGCCCAGCCACCGGGACCCGGATTACCCAGGCAGGAACCATCGGTATATATATTGATTTTTTTGGTTGTTGTCATAAATCGGTTTTTTTGTCGTTACTTGCAAGCGGCTCGAATTATGGGCATCATAACGGTCAGTGCAAAAAAAGTGAAATCATAACATGACTATCAAAATAACTCCGCTAAAAGCCTTTCAGGATAATTACATCTGGGCCATCCATGACCAACAGTATTGTTACGTGGTTGACCCGGGCCAGGCGGCACCGGTTAATCAATTTATTTCCGAACAACAACTGAGTTTAGCCGGCATATTAATAACCCATCATCATCACGATCATGTCGGTGGTCTGGTGGCATTGCAACAACGCCATCATGTGCCGGCCTGGGGACCCGATGATGACCGTATTGAAGGTGATTTTCAACGGCTTAACGAACAGGCTGTTGTTGATTTAAAAGCCCTGGGAATTCAATTGAGCGTTATATTTATTCCAGGCCACACTTTAAGTCATATTGCTTTTTATAATAACGACTGGTTATTTTGTGGCGATGCTTTATTTTCGCTGGGCTGCGGGCGTATGTTTGAAGGCCATCCGGCCATGTTTGTCGAATCGCTTGATAAAATACGTGCTTTGCCCGATCATTTAATGGTCTATTGCGGTCATGAGTATACCCGGGACAACTGTCGATTTGCCCGGGTCGTTGAGCCGGACAACCGGCTGTTAGCCGATTATTGTCAGCACATCAATACTTTGCGTCACCAGCAAAAACCCACTGTGCCATCTCGTTTAGGCATGGAAAAAAATCTGAATCCTTTTATGCGCACTGGCAATCATGACTACCAAAAACAGGTGCAAAATCAGTGCAATATCCCCATAAATAATGCCATCGATTGTTTCGCCGCTTTACGCCAATGGAAGGATAATTTTTAAATAATTGACAAATAAACCCGATTATCGGTTATCATAATAAAACAATGATAAGGGGTTAGCGTGCAATACCATCGGCACATTCCAAAGCTTTTACTACTGGGCTTTTGGGTAAGCAGCGTGGCACTTGCGCAACAACAAAATAACCCACCTTCAGCTCAATCCCAACAACCGTTGACTGAACCCATTCCTCCCTATTCAAGCAACCAATCCTGGACCATTGGTTTTTTTCATGCCCCGCCTTTAGGTTTTTTAAATGAGAATGGCGAAGCCGACGGCTTTATCGCTGATTTATTAAACCGTATTGCAGCAGACAATCAACTCAATATTAAGTGGCAATACAGTAATTTTCCCGATTTAATGAGTGCGGCAAAGTTGGGTGCCATCGATGTTTTGCCCGGCCTCGGTTACAGCAAAGAACGTGCCCGTTCTCTTATTTTCAGTAAAGAATCATTTACCAATGTTTGGGGACAGGTATTTCTACCGATTAATTCTAAAGTGGAAACCATACTGGATTTAGAAGGTAAAACTGTGGCCATGCTCAATGGCGGTATTAATGGTGAAAATTTTCTCAAACAGTGTGATCAGTTTGAAGTCAGTGTTCAGGCCATATCTGCCAATTCTTATGATGAATTGTTTGATTTACTTCAAAGCGGTAAAGCCGATGCCGTGGTGGCAAATAATATCTATGGTCTTTACATGGCCAAAAAATATGATTTTTTTGCCAGTAATATCATGTTTAACCCATTTCAGGTTTACATTACCCAAAACCCGGACAGTCACCGGGCCTTTTTAAAGATTTTTGATCGCACCATTCGTGACTGGAAAAAAGATCCCGACTCTTTTTACTACCAAACCCGGCAAAAATGGTTTGATGTCACCAGCGACAATCAACTACCACAGTGGTTCTATTACACCCTGCTTTCAGGCCTACTGGTGGCACTGGGGGCGCTTATGGCCGCTATCTATTATCACCGTAAATTTCATAAATCCACGGCCATTATTGTTACTCAACGAAAACAGTTAAGGCAGATTATTAATCACATGCCACACTTAATTTTCGTGCACAATCCGCAAGGTGATGTGCTGTTATTAAACCACAGTGCCGCTGAATTTTTTGGCTTATCCACCATGGACAGTCAACCACTGAATATTTATCAGTTTCTGGCCCGTCATCCGCAGTATAAACGATTAATCGAACATACTTCGATGACCAGTGTCGTGTACAACGAAGTTGAGATAAAGAACAGTCAAAACCAAACAAAAGAATTAATGATTTCAAAAACATCCCTCACTGACGACACCGGAAAATCCAATCTGATGTTAACCGTGGCTGTTGATATGACGGAAACCAAAAATTTTCAAAATCAAATTAAATATCTGGTGCAACACGATGAATTAACGGGTCTGGCCAACATTAATTTAATCCGGGAACATCTCCAACAGGGAATTAACCAGTGTGCAGACCGATCCTGTCACGGTGCTTTATTATTTATCGACATCGATCAGTTTAAAACGCTGAATGATGCCCAGGGTCATCGCTTTGGTGATGTGGTTTTAAAAACCGTGGCTGATCGTTTGTCACGCTTAATTCGGGTTAACGACATCGTCGGACGTCTCAGCAGCGATGTGTTTATTATTCATTTATCGCACCTCAATGGTGATGACACATTGGCACAAAACAAAGCCCTGGAGTTTGCCGAAAACATTTGTGAGCGCATTTGTGAACCCATCATTTATGAACAGAAGTCTTATCATGTTACGGCTTGCATCGGCATGTGCTTATATCCGCGCGACGGTGAGCGCGTCACCATCTTGTTACAACGCGCCGATACTGCTTTGTATGAGGCCAAAAACCGGGGCCGCAGCCGAATTCGGGTTTTCCAAAACAGTATGGAACAGACAGTTAAGGAACGTCATGCCTTAGAAACCGATATTCATCAGGCATTAAAAAACAACGATATTAAATTACTCTTTCAGCCGATTTTAGCTCTGGATAGTAATAAAAAAAGTGGCTGGGAGGCGCTGGCTCGCTGGCAGCATCCGAAACGTGGGTTGTTAATGCCTGACACCTTTATACCCATTATCGAGCACGCATCTTTCATGCGTGAATTCGGCTATTGGGTGTTTGATAAGGTCTGTCAAAAAATCCAAAGTCATCAAAGTAAAAATCCGGAGGATACGTTTTTCATCACTGCCAACTTGTCCATGAGTCAATTAAAAGACCGCCATTTTATTGAAAAAATAAGCCACATGGTCAACCACTATAAGATTGCACCGGGTTTTTTGGAATTTGAAATCACCGAATCAATTGCCATGTATGAAAGCAAGCAAGCCGCTGAAATACTCAATCAACTCAAATTATTGGGCATCCGCATAGCCATAGATGATTTTGGTACCGGCTATTCCTCATTTACCCAACTCAAACAATTGCCCATAGACAAAATTAAAATTGACCAGTCTTTTATTGAAGACATCCCCAACAACACCGAGCATGCGGCCATGGTACAAAGTATCATCGCCATGGCCCGTGCCATAAAACTGGAGGTCGTGGCTGAGGGCGTGGAAACCAAAGCGCAATATGAGTTTCTTAAGTCCTTGCACTGTGACTATTTCCAGGGCTTTTACTTTGCCAAGCCGTCCACTTTATTAGAATTTAAGTCTTAGGCACCGGTTGTTTACGGGTAAAAACCCAGGAGTTATTATCAGATAAGTCCGCTTGGTACCGATAATCATCCACCACCAAATCTTTTATCGCCTCAGGCTTCGTTATACGATTTTTAATCATAGCCCGGGTCATGGCGCCACGGGCAATTTTGGCGTAAATGGCCACTGTCCGCAGCTTACCGTCTTTGTGGTCTTTAAAATTAATTTGAATCAGGCTGCCTTTGAGCTTTTTGGGTTTAATGGCTTTAAAATACTCATTGGAAGCCAGATTAATGACAGCATCTCCATCGCTTAATTCCGCATTAAGACAATCCGTTAGGGTCTCACCCCAGAATTGATACAAATTTTCATGCCCGGCCACCGCTAATTTGGTTTTCATTTCTAAACGATAGGGCATAATCAGGTCCAGTGGTTTTAAATAACCGTAAAGACCCGATAAAATTCTGAGGTGATCTTGTGCAAAAGATAAATCATCTCGATCCATGTCTTCGGCCTTTAAGCCACTGTAAACATCCCCTTGAAAAGCCAGGGCCGCCTGCTTGGCGGCGCCTAATTTAAACGGCGTTTTAAATTCTTGAAAACGCGTATGGTTCAGTTCCGCTAAACGATCACTGATCGACATGAGCGATTTTATTTCAGTGGGCCGCATTTTTTTTAGTTCGGCCATAAGCTGCTTGCTGTACGACAGTAATTGTGGCTGGCTATATTCATCCACATCAGTGACATCAAAATTTTGGCCTTTGGAAGGCGATAACAAAGTAATCATAGGTTATTCAGCGTTGTATAAATAGAATCGGTTAAATACGTGAGTTGTTGTTCATTGATAATATAGGGTGGCATGGTATAAAGCAAATTTTTAAACGGTCGTAACCACACGCCTTTGGCCACCAAAGCAGCTTGTACAGCTGACCAATCAGGTACCTGTGCTAATTCGATAACACCAATGGCACCCAAAACCCGTACAGACGTAACCTGCGGTAAATTGGCACACGCCGCCAATTGTTGTTTTAGTTGTCGCTCAATACTTTTAATTTTAATTTGCCAACCGTCTTTCAGTAATAAATCTATCGAGGCACTGGCCACAGCACAGGCCAAAGGATTGGCCATAAAGGTCGGACCGTGCATAAAGGGTTCTCTAATACCATCTGCAATGCGGTGATTGGTGAGTACCGCTGAAAGCGTCATATAACCACCGGTTAATGCCTTACCTAATACTAAAATATCCGGCACCACATCAGCATGTTGATAGGCAAATAACTGGCCAGTTCGACCAAAACCGGTGGCCACTTCATCAAAAATGAGCAGGACCTGATTATAATCACATAGTTCTCGCAGCTTCTTTAAATAGTGCGCATGATAGAAATTCATACCGCCGGCACCCTGCACCACCGGCTCCACAATCACGGCAATAATCTCCTCATGATTTTTTGCCAATTGTTGTTCGAGTTCATCGGCATACTGTGACTGCCAGGGCGCATGATAGCCACATCGGGGGGATTCGATGAAGATGTGTTTATTCAATAAACGACTGAATTTATGGTGCATACCGGTCACCGGATCACACACAGACATGGCGCCGAAGGTATCGCCATGATAACCCTGTTTAAAGGTTAAAAAACGTTTTTTTTGCTGCAGCCCCTGTTCAAAGCAATACTGTGCCGCCATTTTCATGGCCACTTCCACGCCAACCGAACCCGAGTCGGCAAAAAACACCTGTTGTAGGGGTTCTGCGGTCATGTTAGTTAATTTTTTAGCCAGACCAATGGCCGGTTCATGGGTTAGACCACCAAACATAACATGCGCCATTTTTTCCAGTTGTGACTGCATGGCAGCGTTTAACACCGGGTGGTTATAACCGTGAATACACGCCCACCAGGAAGACATGCCATCAATGAGTTGACGACCATCCGCTAATTTAAGGTAAACGCCCTCGGCCGAAGCCACCGGCAGCGACTGTGACGGCGCGGGTAGTTGACTGTACGGATGCCAAATATGTGCCTGATCAAAATTAATATCCATATATCAGGCAAGATCTCTCAGGGTTTTTATCATGTCTGCCGGAAAGCCGCGACGGTATAAGAACGATTGACGCCTGGCTTTTTCTTTTAAATCACAACATCGTTTAGGATGATATTTTTTGTCATAAACCGCCTGTATGATGGCAAAAAAATCGACTTCAGATTTTTCAAAAGCATGTTGAATCATGTCATCATCAATGCCTTTTTGTTGTAATTCATACCTTATTTTAATGGGGCCAAAGCCTTTGCCGGCACGTTGTCGCCAATACACCTCAGCAAAGCGCTCATTACTGAGCAAATTGTTTTGCTGTAAATCGGTTAATACCTCAGCGACTATACCCTCAGGCATACCTTTACGTAGTAATTTTTGCTGCAGTTCTAAAACACTGTGTTCCCGCATGGCCAATGAAGCCATGGCCGAAGCCTTGGCTTTGGCCATGGCTTCCTCGTCATGGTGCAACATTACTCGGTTTCTTGCT
>CAZWVE010000002.1:0-12710 GCA_964636925.1 uncultured Marinicella sp. | reverse complement strand
TTCGATTTCTTTGGGATCAGGCAATAAAATCTCACGGATTTTAGCCTCTAATTCTGCCGCCTGCTCGGGATTATCCTTGAAATATTGTTTTGCGTTTTCTTTACCCTGGCCAATGCGTGTCTCACCGTAACTGTACCAGGCACCGGCTTTGGACACCAGGTTATGCTCCACACCCAAATCAATTAATTCGCCCAACAGGGAAATACCCTGTCCATACAGAATTTCAAACTGTGCTTGTTTAAAAGGCGGCGCCAATTTATTTTTCACAACTTTGACACGTGTGTCATTACCAATCACTTCATCGCCTTTTTTAATGGCGCCAATGCGACGGATATCCAAACGCACTGATGAATAAAATTTTAACGCATTACCGCCGGTGGTGGTTTCGGGACTGCCGAACATAACACCAATTTTCATACGAATCTGATTAATAAAAATAACCATGCAATTGGTGCGTTTTATATTCCCGGTCAGTTTTCGCAAAGCCTGTGACATTAACCGGGCTTGCAAACCCATATGCGAATCCCCCATTTCACCTTCTATCTCCGCTTTTGGTGTCAGTGCCGCCACCGAGTCAATCACCACCAAATCCACGGCACCGGAACGCACCAACATATCACAAATTTCCAAAGATTCTTCACCGGTATCCGGCTGAGAAACCAGTAAGTCATCAATATTAACACCTAATTTTGCGGCATAACTTGGATCCAAAGCATGTTCAGCATCAATAAAAGCGGCAGTTCCGCCTTTTTTCTGACATTCGGCCACCGCATGTAATGTTAAAGTGGTTTTACCACTGGATTCAGGTCCGTAAATTTCCACCACCCGGCCACGGGGTAAGCCGCCAATGCCCAAAGCGACATCAAGACCCAACGATCCGGTGGAATAGACATCATTGGTCAGCTACAGGTTATCGCCCATACTCATCACAGAACCTTTGACAAATTGTTTATCTATCTGGCCCAGGGCAGCGGCCAGGGCTTTCTTTTTGTTGTCATCCATTATTTGCTCCTTACAAATTTGTACTATAGATTAAATTTAATGATCTATTATCGCAGTTATGACCTGAGAAAAAAATCGAATATGCCATAAAAGTATGTCAATTTTTTCTCACCTGTGTACGATTTTATCGATGACTGTCGCAAAAAGTGAGAATGATGACAACTAATCGTTAATTGAACTTAAAATAGCTTCGGCAATATCAATAAAATTTGAATCTCTGTTTATGGTGATCGGCATATCCAAAGCACGACCGATGTCACTACCGGAAATAATACCGCGTATTTCATGACTGTCATGATCAATCACCAGGCAGTGTTTTTGTCGCTGTAATTTTAAAGTTTCAATAACATCAATGATTTTGGCACGACTGAGTTCATTGTAATCAAAAGCCTTTAATTGATTCCGGCTTTGCATAAAGTCGGTCACTAAAATGTCATGTTCACGATGACCGGCAGCCATTTTTTTGATCATTTCTTGCTCACTAATATCATCCAAAGTCACGACACCCAAAAAAAGACCGTCATCATCCACCACAAAGCGTAATCGGGCATGTGCTTTGGACATGATAAGTCGTGCTTCTTTGGCGGTGGTTTTATGGTCTAAGTCGAAAGGATAATAATGTTTGAAATCGGTAAAAACCGATAAGGCCGGCGATTCAGGGGTGATTGTCTGCTCCGGTCTGGGATGGGTTAATTTGTCGACGGCTTAGACAGGATGTAACTTTAATGGCACAATCATAAAAATCACTTAACTTGTTAAGTGTGCCTATTTTATATGATTGCCAGAAATGATTTATAGCTTGTTATCAATAACCAGGTCAATTATTTGAGCCTATTTTTGATAGAATAAGCCGTTCGTTTAAATGCAGATTAGAGCGCCAATGGCACAACAACATACCCCCATGATGCAGCAGTTTTTGAAAATAAAAGCTGATTACCAGGACATGCTGTTGTTTTATCGCATGGGTGATTTTTACGAACTTTTTTTTGATGATGCCAAAAAAGCCGCGCAACTACTTGATATCACCTTAACGCAACGCGGTCAATCAGCCGGTCAGCCGATACCTATGGCCGGTATCCCTTATCATGCAGCTGATAACTATTTGGCAAAGCTGGTCAAACAGGGTTTATCCGTGGCCATTTGCGAACAAGTGGAAGCTGCCGGTGCCAGTAAAGGACCTGTGAAACGCGAAGTGGTACGTATTATTACCCCGGGAACCATTACCGAAGAGGCCTTACTGGATGCCCATAATGATAATGTCTTGTTGGCCGTTCATGGTGATAAAAAAAATCTGGCATTGGCTTACTTATCGATGGGCAGCGGTGACTTTTTTGTGCAGCGCATTCAGGACAACACCACATTACTGGCACAACTAAGTCGTTTAAACCCGAGTGAATTACTGATCAGCGAAAACAGTCGGCTACATGATCTGTTATCCGATTTTACCTTGCAACAGCGTCCACCCTGGGACTTTGATACGGACAGCGCCTTTCAGCAATTAACCTCAATTTTTAAAGTACATGACTTAACAGCCTTTGATATTGATTCTGAGGATGCGGTATTGCCCCCGGCCGGTGCTTTGTTACACTACATTGCCCACACTCAGAACGTAGATCTGAAGCATTTAAAGCCACCCCGGGTTGAACGTTTACAGCATTATTTACATATCGATGCACAATCGAGAAAAAACCTGGAAATTGATTACCATCCCGACAACAGGGATAACTTAACCCTATGCGGTTTTATGGATCATTGCAGTACCGCCATGGGTTCACGCACATTACGGGCCAGATTAAAACAACCGTTACGAGATAATCAAGTTCTACAGCAACGACTGGATCTGATTGAAGCTTTTATTAAGCAGGCCGCTTATGTTGACTGCCAAAACCAGTTAAAGGCCATTGGTGATATGCAGCGCATGGTCTCAAGAATCAGTCTTAAAACCGCCCGCCCCCGTGATTTAACAGGATTAAAAGAGGCCCTCATAGCCACCAAAGCCATTCAGCAACAACTCATGGCCACAGATAGCCCAGTATTAACCAAGCTGGCCACCGCTTTAAAAACCCATGATGAGGTGGTCGAACATCTGCATAAAGCGGTTAAAGATAACCCACCGGTGATTATTCGTGACGGGGGTGTCATTGCAGATGGTTTTGACGCACACCTGGATGAATTGCGGACCATCAGTACAGATGCCGGCCAATATTTACTGGATTTTGAAACCGAAGCCCAAACGAACACCGGCATCAAAGGCCTGAAAGTCGGCTATAACCGCGTTCACGGCTACTACATCGAAGTTTCAAAACAGCACAGCGATAAGGTACCGAATCACTACATCCGACGTCAAACACTGAAAGCTGTGGAGCGTTACACGACGCCGGAATTAAAAGCGTTCGAACAAAAGGTACTCAGCAGCAAAGAAAAAGCACTGGCCTACGAGAAACAACTGTATCAAGAATTATTGGATTATTTCTCACCGTATATCAAGCACTTGCAAGAGACTGCTGAATTACTTTGCGATATTGATGTGGCTTGTAATTTAGCCGCTCATGCGGTACTACACAACTACTGCCGGCCGGAATTAAACCAAGACATCAAAATTGACATTATCCAGGGACGCCATCCGGTGGTAGAACACCATTTGGGCAGCCCGTTTGAGGCCAATGATTTGGCCATGGACGCGACCCGACGCATGCATATGATTACCGGCCCCAATATGGGTGGTAAATCAACTTATATGCGACAGTCAGCTCTCATTGTGTTATTGGCGAAAGCCGGTAGTTTTGTACCCGCGCAAAAAGCTGTTATTGGCGATATTGATCGCATATTTACGCGTATTGGTGCCGGTGATGATTTAAGCCGGGGTCGCTCTACGTTTATGGTAGAAATGAGTGAAACAGCCACCATTTTGCACCACGCCGGTGAACGCTCATTAGTGCTTATGGATGAGATCGGCCGTGGTACCAGTACTTATGACGGTTTGTCTTTGGCTTACGCCTGCGCCAATCATCTGGCCAATGACAATCGTGCCTTATGCCTGTTTGCCACCCATTATTTTGAATTAACAGAATTGGCCGACGAATTATCAGGTGTTATCAACGTCCATTTAACAGCCGTCGAACACGACAATAGCATTGTGTTTTTACATAAAGTCAAAAAAGGAGCAGCCAATCAAAGTTACGGCATTCAGGTGGCTGCTCTGGCCGGCTTACCCGATAAAACATTGCGCCAGGCCGGACAGTACCTACGGCAATTAGAACAAGCAGAAAAAAACAAGCACAGCCGACAATTGAGTTTATTTTCACAAGAAACGACGCCATCGGAAAAAAATGAGCTGCCGGCCTATGTCCGCTACTTAAACGAACTGCAACCCGATGAACTATCACCCAAACAAGCCTTAGATGCGCTCTATAAAATTAACGTATTACGCGATAAGGGTGATTAAAGTTTGAACTCAATTCTGTAACTACGGGATACGTTGCTGTCAATACCTTGATTTTTAGGTGGCTCAAATTGCCATTGTTGTAAAGCCGCTTTCGCCGGATCAACAAAGACACGTCCGCGTGAAGAATAACGTTCCTCTTGCAGTGAAACCACTTCACCTTCAGGGTTAATGGTTACCAAAATATCCACCCAACCTTCCAAGCGCTTACGCGCGGCCGACATCGGGTATTCAAGTTCAACTTCATTCAAAACCCGCCATTGGTAATCACCGGATAAGGTCGGCTGTTCTTCAGCCACAGTGGTATCTTCAACTACGGCATTGTCAGATGCGGTTTGTGTGGAAACCGGCTGCTCAATTTCAGGCGGTACAAAATCAACACGATAAACCTTACTGACAAGGTTATTGACACCTTGTTCCTGCGGAGGTTGAAATGTCCATTTTTGCAAAGAGTCTTCCGCCGCTTCCACATAAATGCCGGCATCATCTGAATAATCAACGGTTTTAACCGACACCACATCACCTTGCGGGTTTAAGGTTACTTCCACATCGACCCAGCCATTAATTTGGTTTCTGATACCCCGCGAAGGAAACTCGACTTCAGCTTGTTGTAACACCACCCAGTTATAAATAGCCGGTTCGGGTTCAGGTTCTGGCTCAGGCTCGGGCTCAATAACAGGCATAGGTTCAGGTTCAGCCATCACCGGCTCTGTCATTACCGGTACGTCTTCAGTATCATCCACCGGTTCAGCGGGTGTCTCAATGGCTGCAGGTTCTTGTTGGGTTTCTTCAGACGCTTGTTCTGTGATGGGTTCGGGCAATTCAATTTTGGGTCGTTCCAAACCCAGTTCAGAGCGGTCAATGGTTAAGTCATCCTGAAAATCTTTACTTAAATTCGGTCGTGTCATGGTTTCAGGTCTTTGCCGTTCTGGCAATCCCGATGACCAACTGGGACGACGGGTTTGTTCTTCAGATTGGTCTTTTTGGTCATCATCTTGGGCGATGACCCAACCACCGGCGGCACACAGCATAACAATCAACAAAATTCTCAACATGACTCTTCTCATACAGCTCGGGATAAACAGAGCCAGTTGTTAACTTAATGACAACTGACAAACTTATTTATATTCTACAAACTGTGACAGGCTTTGCAATCTTTTTCATTGCTGCAGCCTAAATAATGAAGATTTAACACATTTATCAACGGATGAGTAAGAAAAGCGCCCATTTTCGGCAGCTGTACTGACAATCATAACGGCGCCATAGCTGGCCCGTTTTATTATTATGACCAGTCAGGTTTTTGTTTGTCTAAAAAAGCTTTGAGGCCTCTTTGCCCTTCATCGGAGACACGCACTGCGGCAATCACCTGGGTGGTGTATTCATCAATTTTTTTCTGTTGGGCAACGGTGCGTCCGACCACGGACATTACCAGTTTTTTACTGATTTCTTTGGCGTTGGGTCCGGTGTCTGACAAGGCCTTAATTATATCTTCGGTTTTGTTAGTTAACTCTGCAGATTCAACAATTTCGGAAATAATACCCATTTTATGGGCTTGTTCGGCATCAAACACTTCCGCGGTTTGTAAAAAACGTCGTGCTTTACGCATACCGATGGCATCAATGACATAGGGTGAAATAACTGCCGCCACCAGACCCAATTTAGCCTCCGTTAAACCGAATTTGGCATTCTTCTCTGCAATCACGATGTCGCAACAACAGATCAGTCCAACGCCGCCGCCAAAAGCCAAACCATTGACTTTGGCAAGAGTGGTTTTCGTACAAAAATTAATGGTGCGCAGTAATTGAGCCAAATTTTCCGAATCTTTTTTATTTTCTTCCTGGGTGGCATTGACCATGCCTTTCATCCAGTTAATATCGGCTCCGGCTGAAAATGATTTACCAGCCGCCTGTAATAAAATAATACGCACCGATTTATCGGCATTTAACTGCTTGTAACACTGTGTCAATTCAGCAATCATGTCAGCATTAAAAGCATTATGAACCTCCGGTCGGTTCATCGTAACAGTGGCTAAACCGTGTTTATTAACGGTTAATGTTAAGGTGTTAAATGATTGCATAGATTCTCCAAATAAATAATCACATTCTAAATACGCCATAATGGGTTTTTTCAACCGGCGCATTAAGACTGGTTTCCAAAGCCAGCGCCAAAACCGTACGGGTTTCGGCAGGATCGATTACTCCATCATCCCATAATCGGGCGGTGGCGTAATAAGGATGTCCCTGGTCTTCATATTGTTGTTTAATATTTTCATAGAATTTATTTTTATCCTCAGCAGGCCACGTTTTACCGGCCTTATCATAACCATCCTGTTTAACTGTGGACAATACGGATGCGGCTTGATCACCACCCATCACTGATATTCGGGCGTTGGGCCACATCCACATAAAACGCCCGCCATAGGCACGTCCGTTCATGGCATAGTTACCGGCACCAAAGGAACCGCCAATGACCACGGTGAATTTCGGCACAGCGGCACAAGCCACGGCAGTGACCATTTTAGCCCCGGCCTTGGCGATGCCTTCATTTTCATATTTTTGACCCACCATAAAGCCGCTGATATTTTGTAAAAACACCAACGGGATATGACGTTGATTACACAACTCAACAAAGTGGGCGCCTTTTAACGCTGATTCAGAAAATAAAATACCATTATTGGCGACAATACCCACCGGATAGCCGTTGATTCGGGCAAAACCACAAACCAAGGTACTGCCGTACTTGGCTTTAAAGGCTTGAAACTCAGAACCATCCACCAAACGGGCAATAATTTCATGCACGTCATAAGGCGTACGGGTGCTTTGCGGAATAATTCCATAAAGCTCATGGCTCGGGTATAAAGGATCTTTGGGTTTGTTCTGATTTAACCAGTTGTGTTTCGGCCGGTTTAAAAAATTCAGGACATTTCGGGCTAGTTGCAAAGCATGCTGATCATTTTCGGCAAAATGATCAGTGACGCCGGACACACTGGAGTGAACCTCAGCACCTCCCAGGGATTCAGCATCAACCTCTTCTCCGGTGGCTGCTTTGACCAAAGGCGGGCCGCCCAAGAAAATGGTGCCCTGCTCTTTGACAATAATGGCTTCATCACACATTGCCGGTACGTAAGCACCGCCGGCTGTGCAGGAACCCATAACCACCGCAATTTGTGGGATATTTTTTGCCGATAATTGTGCCTGGTTATAAAAAATCCGACCAAAATGCTCTTTATCGGGAAACACGTCATCCTGAAGGGGCAAAAAGGCACCGCCTGAATCCACCAGATAAACACAGGGCAAATGATTTTCTAAAGCGATTTCTTGCGCACGCAGATGCTTTTTTACGGTCATGGGGAAATAGGTACCGCCTTTCACAGTGGCATCATTGGCAACAATCATAACTTGTTGGCCGTGAACCAAACCAATTCCCGTCACCATACCGGCAGCCGGTGCCGCATTATCATACATGCCGTGCGCCGCTAAGGCGGACAACTCTAAAAACGGACTGCCCGGATCCAACAATAAATTAATGCGGTCTCGCACCAGTAATTTGTCGCGTTCCTGATGCTTTTTTCTTGATCGTTCTGAACCACCTTGCGCCGTTTTAGCCAACTGTTCTTTTAAATCGTCCACCAGGGACGTCATAAAGGCGTTGTTTTCGAGAAAGGCCTCACTCAGGGCATCAATTTGACTGTCAATTATTTTCATTCACACAACTCAACGGCAATGGCTGTGGCTTCACCGCCACCGATACACAATGAAGCAATGCCCCGTTTCAGACCCCGTGCTTTGAGGGCATACAACAAGGTAACCAGAATACGATTACCCGACGCACCGATGGGATGTCCGAGAGCGGTGGCACCACCATTAACATTAACTTTATCATGGGGGATATTCAGTTCTTCCATGGCTGCCATGGTCACCACCGCAAAAGCTTCATTAATCTCAAATAAATCAACATCTTCCACAGACCAGTTAATCTTTTTTAACAGCTGATCAATGGCGCCCACCGGTGCGGTCGTGAACCATTCGGGTTCCTGCGCAAACTGACTGTGACCGACAATTCTGGCCATGGGTTTGAGGTCGTTGTTTTGCACGTAGCTTCCGGCGGCGAGTAAAGTCATGGATGCGCCATCTGAAATTTTTGAGGCATTGGCTGCTGTGACGGTACCGCCATCGGGTTTAAAGGCCGGTCTTAATTGACTAATCTTAGAGAGGTTTATACTGCCCGGCTCTTCGTCAGTGTCCACCACCACGGTATCACGCCTTTGCTTGACTGTCACAGGAACAATTTCGGCTTTAAAGGCGCCATTTTCGATGGCTTTATTGGCACGATTCACCGATTCAATGGAAAATTCATCCTGGGCTTCACGGCTGTATTCGTATTTATCGGCACAGGTTTCGGCAAAATGCCCCATCATGTTGCCGTCATAGGGATTTTGCAGGCCATCAAAAAACATATGATCCAACATTTGTGCATGTCCCATGCGATAACCAGCGCGTGCTTTGGGTAGTAAATAGGGTGCCATGGACATGGATTCAATACCGCCGGACAAGACCACATCGGCAGATTCGGCTTTGATGGTGTCATAACCCATCATCACAGTTTTCATGCCCGAACCACACACTTTATTAACCGTGGTGCAACGAACACTTAGCGGCAAATCCGCCCCTAAAACAGCTTGTCTGGCCGGTGCCTGTCCGACCCCTGCCGGCAACACACAACCGATTAAGGCTTCTTGGACATCCGCACCGTTAACACCGGACTCATCCATAACAGCACGGATCACGGCCGCACCTAATTGTGGCGACGGGGTTGTACCCAAAGCGCCTTGAAACGAACCAATTGGTGTTCGTTTGGCGCTGACAATATAGACGTCTTGTGGCTTAATATCTGTCATAAGTTCCTCAACTGTTTTTTGCTTGTCGATAAAGTTCTCGACCTATTAACATTAATCGAATTTCATTGGTGCCGGCACCAATGTCATACAATTTGGCATCACGCAGTAAACGACCTGTGGGGTATTCATTAATATAGCCGTTACCACCCAGAGCCTGAATCGCTTCCAAAGCCACTTTCACCGCAGTGGATGAGGCAAAATATAAACAAGCGGCCGGATCTAAACGGGATTCGATACCGGCATCATAATCTTTGGCAATACCGTAGGCAAAATATTTGGCGGCTTGATAACCTGAGTACATCTCACCGATTTTCGCTTGCATTAGACCAAATTGTCCCAAATCTTTTCCAAATTGTTTCCGTTCACTGACATAAGGCACCGCCGTATCTAAAGCCGCACGCATAATGCCCAAAGGACCTCCGGATAACACCAGACGCTCGGTATTTAAACCGGCCATTAAAATGGAAGTGGCGTGATTAACCTCACCCAATATCTGTGACTTATGAATGCGGCAATCCTCAAACACCAGCTCACAGGTATTAGAACCACGCATACCCAATTTATCAAGTTTTTGGGCCGTGGAAAAACCGGGCATACCTTTTTCCACTAAAAAAGCCGTCATACATTTTGAACCGGCTTCTTTACCGGCCGTGCGCATGTAGACAATCAGTACGTCGGCTTCCGGGCCATTGGTAATCCACATTTTAGTGCCGTTCGCCACCCAATAGTCACCGTCTTGAACAGCTGTACAGCTCATTGATCCCACCACATCAGAACCGGCACCGGGCTCACTCATGGCTAAAGCGCCGACATATTCACCTGAACACAGCTTCGGTAAATATTTTTGTCGCTGTTGTTGGTTGGCATGTTTATAGAGGTTGTTGATACACAGGTTCGAATGGGCACCATAGGACAAGCCCACAGAAGCAGATCCGGCAGATATTTCTTCCATAATCAGTAAGTGGGCAAAATAACCCAGCTCTGATCCACCGTATTCTCCGGGAATAGTGACACCCAACAAGCCCAGTTCACCCATCTTTTGCCACAAATCAGCCGGGAACAAATTGTCCTGATCAATTTTTTCAGCCCGTGGTGCGATTTCCTCACGGGTAAACTTACGCACCGTATCCCGTAATAACTCAAGCTCTTCGCTGACGACGACGTCTAAGTTCATTACTGATTCCCGTTTTTGGTGCGACCGGAAAACTGCACATGACTTTGGTTCATAAAGGGCAATTTTACCCGGCCCATTTTCTCTATACGCTCTTCTGCCATGCGATCAGCTGCTTTCCAGGTAGAAATACCATCCCGTTCGGCAATGTCAAAAATTCGCTTAATGTTGTAATAAATATTTCGGGTCATGCGCAAGGCTCTTTTTTGGTTGTAACCCTCTAATTCAATCGATACATTCATCAAGCCACCGGCATTAACCGCATAATCCGGGGCGTAGACTATGCCTTTTGCTTCTAATTCGTCACCATGTCGATTTTCATCTAATTGATTATTGGCACTACCACAAACAATGTCACATTTTAAACGGTCGATGGTGTCATCATTGACAGTACCACCCAAAGCACAGGGCGAATAAACATTGGCATCCACATCGTAGATGGCATCCAGAGAGACGGCTTCACAACCCATTTCATCGACACAATGCTGGACCGCTTCTTCATTGATATCGGTTACGAAAATTTTGGCACCATCTTTGTGTAATAATTTAACCAGCTCCATGCCAACATGACCAACACCCTGGACTGCGTAACTATAATCGCCGATATTTTGATTACCGTAGCGTTTTTCTAAACTGGCTTTAATACCCTGATAGGTACCATAGGCAGTAAACGGTGAGGGATCACCACTGCCACCATGAACCTGGTGAACACCTACCACATTTTTTGTTTCCTGAAAAACGTACTCCATATCATTAACATCAATTCCGACATCTTCAGCGGTAATATAGCGACCACCAAGTGAATTGATAAAGCGTCCAAAAGCCCGGAATAACTCTTCAGATTTATCTGTTTTTGGATCGCCGATAATAATGGCTTTACCACCCCCTAAATTTAAACCTGAAACCGAGGCTTTATATGTCATACCACGTGACAATCGCAGTACATCTTTAACGGCTTCATCTTCAGTTTTATACGGCCACATACGTAAACCGCCCAGAGCCGGTCCTAATACGGTGTTGTGAATGGCAATAATGGCTTTTAAGCCAACGTCCTTGTTATGACAAAAAACAACTTCTTCATGTTCTGTCTTATCAATGGTTTCAAAAATATTCATATTGTTTCCTCATGACCCAAGCCTTGTTTGGGCTTGCGCTTGATTGCGTGAAAGATTTTTAAATAAAATCAAAGGGTGTCCCCCATTTGTGACGTACATGTACACATTGGGCATTTTGAATAAGTCTGTTTGCGCTTTAAGCCGTTCACGCCATAATTCATGGAATATACGCGCTAAAGAGCGAGCGCCATTATACAGCAAAGCGTTTTTTATTGCATCTTCAGTTGATGCACTTAGACCGACTTGGGGTATGAGCCCAGAACAGTCACGTGCTGTGTGAAACGCTGAATTTCTTGTAAGGTTTTCGCAATCGGCTCATCTTCAACATGACCGGCCACATCGATAAAAAACACATAATCCCAACGTTTTCTTTTTGAAGGCCTTGATTCAATACGGGTCATGGTTACACCCTGCTCATTCATCGGCCTTAAAATATGATAAAGTAGCCCGGGTTCATCTTTGGCAGCAATCATCAGGGACGTTTTATCTTCACCACTGGCAGCCAGCAGTTGTTTTCCAATGATTAAAAACCGGGTGGCATTGTCTGCCTGGTCTTCGATATGACTATGCAAGACCGTTAAACCATACATGGCGGCGGTGGTCTGGCCGGCAATCGCTGCAGCATGTTCACTGTAAGCGGCTCGGCGAGCTGCTTCGGCATTACTGGACACTGCCACCGTTTCAACATCAGGGGCATGACTTTTTAACCAAGCGCGACATTGAGCCAGGGTTTGGCGATGTGAAAAAATAACCTTAACGTCGGCTAATCGAGATTGTTTACTCATTAAATAATGATGTATCGGCAAATCGATTTCACCGCATATTTTTAATGGCGACGATAAAAACATGTCCAGGGTATTATTAACCGCACCCTCAGTTGAGTTTTCAACCGGCACCACACCAAAATCCGCCACACCAGCTTCCACCTCAGTAAACACTTGGTCAATACTGGCTTCTGGCATGGCTTGTACTGAATGACCAAAATAACGGTAAGTAGCCATCTCAGAGAAGGTCCCTTCCGGTCCTAAAAAAGCAACATTCAGGGGCTTTTGTTGCGCCAGACATGCCGACATAATCTCGCGG
>CAZWVE010000001.1:0-29798 GCA_964636925.1 uncultured Marinicella sp. | reverse complement strand
TGGACTTTATACAGTTTCAAAGGTGATAATGACGCTGTGGTTGAACATGCAAAAGAATTGGACTTATTCGCCATCACCATGCCTCCACACAGAGCCAAACAAGGCTTGGGCAACCAACTAAAATCCTTGGCTGTTCCTACTTATGTCCACACCATCAATAATCTAGAAGAAGCTTTAGATTATCAAAAAACTTACGGTTTAACCTCTGTCTACACCGATTTCTTAACTAAAGATTTGAGTGAGTAGTTAGTGTTTATAAAGCATACTTATTAAGGCTTAATCCTAAACACCACATTAACCTCTTGGTGTAAAACGATATGGCTTGGTACCAGCATTTTTGAAAAACTTTTAGGTGGTATCCGTCGATAGGATGTTTTGGGTGAAACGCTATAGCGAATATCAAATATTTCAAAGTTTTGGTTTTCTGCAATGGCTTGTACACCAGCAAGCTCGACACCCAATGCTTCGGCCATACTCTCTGCTCGATGGCGAGCATCTTTACCGGCTGTCAGCATAAGCTCATGAGTCAATGCTTGCTTATTATTAACATCAAATTCCGTGTCTATTTCCGCGACGTTATCAATCGCCACTAACTGAAGCATAATTTTTTGATAGTTTGATAATTCACTGAGTCGAATAACGATATTGCGTTTGACTTCATAACCTTTGGTGGCCAGCTTATTGTAATTATCATCGCGATCTCGAATGGTTTCTTTGAGAAAGTTAGAGGCTTCCAAAGCATCTTCATTGACGTCGCTATCAGCTAATATTTTTATGATTTTATCCGTGGCATTATTGACGTCTTGCAAAGCATCATCAGAACTTCCACGGTACGAAAATAATTCGATATCAATTTTTGCTAACGTCGGCTTGACGTTTTTTTCAGCCATGCCGTGGGCAATCAGATAAGGCGGGTGACTGTTTTCGGCGTTAATCACGCCAGTCACTAATAAAAGAATTAAAAAACCCATACGCTGCATCATAATTTTCTCCTGAGATATTCAGTTATCATATCGCAATCTGCACAAAATCGTATATAGCACTTAACCATTTGAACTGTTTTTTGTGTACTTAGAGACCTTTGCATTAATCATGAATCGAGTTAAAAACCCTAAAATTCCACCACTCTGCGTTAGAAAACTGGCTAATAACGGCGTATTAGACTGCGTTTCCTGCCTTGATTGGTGGAATTTTAGTATTTTTTCCACCGACTCAGATTTATGCAAAGGTCTCACTTAATTTTTTAAACTCATGTCATGGTGGATTTTGGATTATTCTAAAAGACCGGATTATTGGTGATACAATTCTTGTTTACATTTAAAAACTAAAACTGAGCTTTGCCGAATTCTAAAATCGACTTAAATAAACCACTGCGTATTCAGTTACCCAGTTTAATGACTGTTTTCATAACCTTAAGTATCGGCCTGGTTGTTGGTTATCTTGGGCCGTTTGGCAGTTACGAAATGCCACTGCTTAACAGACTGCTTTATTGGGTGATTTTAATCGGTGGGGGTCATATTATTTTTACCCAGACCGATAAAATTTGTCATTATTTTTTAGATGCTAAAAGAACCAACCCGATTTTGACACTGGTGGCTTCATCACTGGTGGGTGCTTTATTTTTGTCTTTTTTTGTGGAATTAATATCCCACTATTTTTTTGGCTTAAACTTTCGATTTCCGGAAAATTTTCTGTTTTTCTATCCCAAGGTGCTGGCATTAAGTCTGGTGATTAATGTTGTGGGGTTTTTGTTATCCTCACCTTTCAATCAAATGCCTGAGACTAACTTAACAACACAGCAGCAACCGGGGCAACTGTTCCTGAAACGGATTCCCCATAAATTAGGCAATGAGTTGATTTGTTTTACCATGGAAGACCATTATTTACATGTTTACACCACAAAAGGTGACCACATGATGTTATTGCGGATGAAAGATGCCTTAATGGAACTTAAGGATTATCCCGGTTTCCAGGTACATCGTTCCTGGTGGGTGGCCACCGATGCCATTGTCGAGGTGCACAAACAACCCAGAAAAGCCGTATTAACACTAAAAAATGATTTACAAGTTCCGGTTTCACAGAAGTATTTATCACAACTCAAAAAGCACGCGTTAATCTAAACACGCTGCGGTTTAAAATTCCCATGAAATCCCAGAGGGATATGAAACGGCAGCCAGGCTCTGGCAATCGGCCCTGCACTTAAATTCTCGGCTTTAAATAAAGAAACACAGGATCTTTTCGATGGCCAATGTAAGGCTGTACCCAGTAACCAGCCATTGGATTGGGCTTTTTGACCCTGTTCTACCACAATATGTTCTTCAACCAGATAGTCACGCCCATAATCAAATAAATCAATATGACCTGTGTCCAGATTCACCGAGCGGATTGAATGCATTGTCTCAGCATCAGGATGGCCACTGGTTGTGAATACCTTGGTGTTTTTCAAACCAGTTAATGACGGGTATATTCTTGGAAATTCACTCAACCCGTCAAAAAACGCTTGTTTAGTTTGACCATTTGGATGAATCGAAAACATAACGGTCTGGCTCAATGACTGTTTGTTTGGGCTGGTTTGACCGGCCATGACATCACCTAATACAGTCATAATATTAAAGTCAGGATAACGACAAGCATCAAATTTCAGGGTGCCGTCTTTGTCCTCCCAGGCGTTTCCAAAATGGAACATAAAACAGGCCGGAAATTCATGGGTGGACTTCACTTTAAGGTTGTTCTTATCCACCACCAACACGCGCATGGCTTGGTTTTTGTCGAATTTTTGTTGCTCTATAAAACTTCCGGCATTCACATCAATACTTAAGGGAGGCAATATAAACAACAGGTGGTTTTTAGTGATTAAGAAATCATGCAAAATGGCATGATAACCACTATCAATCAGGCCATATTTTTTTAATTGACCTTTGGCATTTAGCTGGTAAATAATGATTTGACCGCTGCCATAATCTAAACCGAAATTCCATATGGTACCGTCCGCTTCGACTTTCGGATGGGCTGAAAACGGCATGCCTTTAAGCTGATCATTTAAACTGATAACACCGCTTGTTTCTAAGGTGTCGGGATTCACGCCATAGGCCGAACCTGCCTCCCACAAGGCCCAAAGTTCATCTCCCACCGGCAGGATATTTGTATTGGCCGGATTAATGGTATCGGCACTGCTTATGGGCAGTGGATTTGGGATGCCGATGTCACTGAAATCATATAAAAAGCGATTGGCTGCTTGCTCGGTTTTAAATTTGTGGGTTTGTACAAATTTATTTTTAAAACTCACCCGGCCCTGTTTAAAGGTAAACGCTTGTAGCATGCCGTCACCTTCAAATAAGTGCCCATAGCGAATTGAATTTCGTTCAAACAAGGCCGGACCATTTCGAAATAACTGACCATTAAAGTCAGCCGGAAACTGACCTTCAATTTCCAATTGATCCACCACCCGTTCCTGCGTGTAATTCTGATAACCCAGTAACTCAGGGTTTTTCTGCAGCGCCTGCCGAAATAACTCAAAGGTGCTTGTGGCTGTATCACCCAAAGCCAACAGCGACTTAGGCACCAAACCCATGGCACTTATCAGACCAAGTTGCGATATAAATTGTCTTCTGTTCATGGAAATCTCTTATAAATACGTCATCTTGGCCTTGGTTTTGACGACGCCATCAGATTCTTCTATGCGAACCACCATATCTTTGTATTGCGGCGGCCCCATGTTGGCAACGGCTTCGTTGGAAAATCCGTAACCTTCTAACGGCATACCAAAGGCATTCATGTCCAATTGTTGATTACCGTTTTCATCGTGGTAAAGACGCACCACATAATCACCAGGGGTTAAATCTTTAAAAGTGAATTCACCGGCGCCTTGCTTGGCCGGCATCATGGCACTTTGTGCTGCGTTGTTATTGTTATAACTGTCCTCGCCTAAAAATAACTGCGCATAGACAGTCCCTTCGTCACTTTTAATATGATCGATTGTGACTGTCAAATCTGCGGCTTTAACCGAGCAGGTGATTGATAAGATCAATAATCCAGTTGCTATGGCTTTTCGTAAATTCATAATGAATGTTCTCATTGATTAAAGTGAAATCCATCATAATTGGCTTACGCGAAGAATCAATGACCATTACGTCAATGAGCCCGATGGCTTCGCAAAATACCGGTCTAACCGCTTTACGATTCGTGAAATAACCCCTTAATTGACTGTCTATAAGTGCCTTAATCACATTTTTTACAAATAAAACTATGGTAGCATTAACACTTAAAACCCTGCAGAGCCATCATCAATGAAATTTATTTTTTCTCTTGCTGCTTTATTTTTCTTGCAAAATACAGCGGCTAAACCCATCGATTTAACAGTACTCAGTATTGATGCCATAGGTCCTGATTTGCTCAACGAGCTGAAACACATAGAGGCTATAACTTGGTGGCTTGAAATGGGTGACAAGCTTATTATTGATATTAATCAATCTGATATTGATGAATTACCCAAAGAGGTTTCTGTTCATTCAACCCTTTCAAATATTAGTATCGATACCTTGGCTTTTCATGTGTTGGGGCATTGTGACCATTCTGACAATGATCAGCTTTTACATGATTCTCTGGAAACGGTTTATACCGGTGATTCAGTCAGGTTAATTAATACCAGCCAAGTCCGTGATAAAAATCAGCTGTTTGCGCATGATTCAATCTTGCCGTTTCAAAAAAACACCGTTCTGTCTTATCAAATCAGTAATCGCGCCGCCGACAAACCACTGCAAAGAAATAATAATATTCAAAATATCTTGAATCAGGTTAATCAAAACCGTTGGTTTAATCAGGTTGATTATTTAGCCGGTTTGAATCGGATGCTGGAAGCGGATTTAATTATCGCCGGTACCTGGCTTGAGAATCATTTCAATGCCTTGGGTCTGACCACATCACGGGTTTCTTTGCATGCCGGGTATCGTGGTTTTAACATACTGGGCTTTCAAGCCGGCACAACACGTGCCGATGACTGGTATGTGGTGGGTGCGCATTTAGATTCCAGGAATGCGAACTGGAATGATAATTTACCCTCTCCGGGTGCTGAAGATAATGCGTCGGGTTGCTCCGGTGTATTGGAAATGGCCCATGTTTTGTCCAAATACAAAACAGAAGCCTCGATTGTTTTCATGTGCTTTATTGAGGAAGAATCAGGACTGTTGGGTTCGAAAGATGTGGTGACTCATTTTGATAATAGTGGTGATATCTCTAAAATCAAAGGCATGCTAAATATGGATATGATTGGATACCGCTCAACGGGAAATAATACCGCCGTTGCCGGCACCAATTCACAACAATATCAGAGTCTCGCTAATTCGGTTGCCACAAACGGCAACCTCTATACTAATCTTAATTGGCAAGTGAGTTTAAATATGTGTTGTACCGACTTTGTCAGTTTTGCCAACGAATCCATTCCTGCGGTTACTTCAAACGAGCCGGATGTCTGGAATTACTTTGGCTACCATTCAGTTAATGATCTGGCTGAGAATATTGACCCGACAATGGGGGCTGATATTGTTCGGGCCAACTTAGCCACTTTGATTGAATTGGTGGGTGTGGATTTTGCATCCGGTGATTTAATTTTTGCCAACGACTTTGACGCATTTTAATCAGGTTATTTATCTGCGTTACTCAAAGGCCTGCCTGTCCTCTAATACCGCCAGCCATTGATCAGCCAGGAATTTGGGGGTACTGAGCAGGTTGATTTTTAAATCACCTTTGCGGTTGGCCAAGCATTGATTGGCAAAATCACCGGCGAGATTTGTGTCCGTCAAATTGATGCATGGATCATTGTTGGCCATGGCAATTAACCGACTGTTGATTTCTTCGGGGGACGAGATGGCTTTGAGTCGACCGCGCATTAAGTTTGCGCACATCGGTTGTTCATCAATACACTGCGCAAAGTCAATCTTACTGGGTGCCACCAACAATTCCTCACGTTGCAAAATACGAATATCACGCGCCGTTTCCCGGCGATAAATCGGATGCAGGTAGGCCCACAACAAAATAGGTTTCAGAATTTGTTGCTGGTGAAAGCTGTATTGATGGTAATTTTCAATCAGTAATTTTGAATTGGCAACCACGGCGGTGGGATTGTTATCAATCATCAGGAGATAAAGATTAATGATGTTATCGTTTTTTACAGATAATTGATGACGAGCACGCGCTGTGATAATGGCACTGCGATCCTGGCTAATTAAGGCATTAATAAGGGGGTTATAATCAGGCTTGGTGGGGACTGCAGCACACGCGACCAATCCAATCATTATTATCAAGACAAACAACTGACGCATGGGTATAGGACTTAAAAAAATGCCATTGTAGCCTGTGTAATCAGTAAAGAAATGTGAAACAGTCGATATTTTACCATGAGGTCGTGTTTTTTGTTGAAAGGCAACAGGAAAATCACTTTGTGGCTTTACTTTATGGGCATTGTTCTTTAGAATACGCGGTCTTGTTTTGTACAGAACACTGGATACGATTATGAGAAAAGACATTCACCCAGAATACCGTGAAGTGGTATTTCAGGACACTGGTGCAGATTTTGCGTTTTTGACACGTTCATGCCTGCACAGTAATGAAACCATTAAATGGGAAGACGGTAACGAATATCCTTTGGTAAAAATCGAGATTTCATCCAAGTCACATCCTTTTTATACCGGTAAGCACAAAGTGGCCGATTCCGGTGGACGTGTGGATCGATTCAAGCGACGTTACCAAAGAAAATAAAAACGCATTACCAATCAATTAAAGAAACCCGATATATGTCGGGTTTTTTTGTGGCTGATCACCTGCAAACCACAGGAATATTGGTAGCAATCAATCAGTTTTGTTTAATCGATTTCAATATGATGCTAAAATGAACGCTTGTTTGAAACCCACACACGCTGTGACTTTGGAGAATAATTACATGAGTGACGATGTCGTAAAAATCACCACCCCGGAAGGAAAAACTGCTGAATTACCGGTGAAACGTTCAGTTTTAGGCCCACCCACTTTTGATATTAAAACACTGCACCAACAAACCGGCTATTTTACCTATGATTCTGGTTTTGCGGCCACCGCAGCGTGCACCAGTGATATTACCTTTATTGATGGTAATGAGGGTATTTTATTGTATCGCGGTTATCCCATTGAACAACTGGCTGAAAACAGTAACTTCATGGAAGTGTCTTATTTATTGCTTAATGGCGAACTACCAACTGCCAAACAATATGATGACTTCACCTCTCTGATTACCCGTCACACCATGGTACATGAAAAAATTCGCTCCTTTATGAAGGGTTTCCAATATGACGCGCATCCGATGGCGATGATGATGAGTGTGGTCGGTTCATTTGCCGCTTTCTACCATCATGATACAGATGTCAACAATCCAAAAGACCGACATCTGGCCGCCATTCGTTTGATTGCTAAAATGCCAACAGTGGCTGCAGCGGTGTATAAAAACTACATTGGTCAACCCATCATGTACCCCAATAACAGTTTAAACTTCACTGAACGACTGTTACACATGATGTATGGGGTGCCCGCAGAACCCTATGAGGTCAACCCGGTGGCCGCCAAAGCCCTGGATTTATTATTTATTTTGCATGCTGATCATGAACAAAATGCCAGCACTTCGACAGTACGCTTAGTTGGTTCTACCGGCGCCAACCCTTATGCCAGTATCGCCGGCGGTATCGCTTCTTTATGGGGACCGGCCCATGGCGGCGCCAATGAAGCGGTGCTCAACATGCTGGATGAAATCGGTGATGTCAGTCAAATTGATAAATACATCGCCAAAGCCAAGGATAAAGACGATCCGTTCCGTTTAATGGGTTTTGGCCATCGGGTTTATAAAAACTTTGACCCGCGCGCCACCATTATCCGCAAAGCAACCCATGAAGTTCTGGATGCTCTTGGCATTGATGATCCACGCTTGGAATTGGCCATGAAATTAGAAGATATTGCACTGAAAGATGATTATTTTGTGGAACGTAAATTGTATCCGAACGTGGATTTCTATTCCGGCATTATCTATAAAGCCCTCAATATTCCGGTGCAGATGTTTACCGTCATGTTTGCACTCGCACGAACCGTGGGTTGGACCGCGCAGTGGCTTGAACAACATGAAACTGCGGACACCCGCATTGGCCGCCCCCGACAGGTTTATCGCGGTGCTAAAAAACGTGACTTCATCGCTCGCCACAAACGTTGAATTAAGACTTAAGCAGTTGGGCTTTAGTCCGGGTGCTTTAAAGCCTCAACTGACTGACCATTTAACCCTGTCCTGTGAAGACGGGGTTTTGTGTTTATGTCATCAAGATAATCTGATGCGGCCGCTTTGCATTGATTTTTGCACACCCCAATTTCGCTATCGCTTACAACGGGCAGCACATGAACAGGTGGTGAAAGCTTGCCGCATTAAAAACCAAAAACAAGTTCGGTTATTGGATGCCACCTGCGGATTAGGCCGTGACGCACTGCTTTTACAGCAAGCCGGATTTAATGTCACTGCCTATGAGCGACACCCGGTGTTGGCCGCCTTATTGGCCGATGCTTTAACTCGGATGCCTGATGATCAATGCAAGTTCAACTTACACACCGGTGACGCCAAAGCGGCTTTTAAAAACTGTCATCATGATGTCATCTATTTAGACCCGATGTTCCCCGAGAGCACCAAATCGGCCCGGGTAAAAAAAGACATGGCTGTTTTACAACAGTTGCACCGGCATGATGTCGATGACGGGCATGAATTATTTAATGCCGCCTGGCAAGCCGACTGTCAACGTATAGTGGTGAAACGTCCACAAAAAGCCGAAACCTTAAGCCCGGCAAAACCCACCTACCACATTAACGGCAAAACCTGTCGCTTTGATGTTTATCAACGTGCCTAAAAGTGTAAATAACGGCTTAAATGTTTATCCGCCAAATTATTGTGATAGCCCTTCAGTTCAGGATTAACCAAATGCCGTGAGACGTAAAAGTACAAGGGAATGAGTGGTAATTCTGACTGCAAAATGGTTTCTGCTTGTTTAATTAAAGCTGTTCGTTTTTCTACACTTGGCGTTAAGCGGATTTGTTGAATCAATTGGTCATAATCAGCATCATTAAACTGGTAATAATTAAAGCGTGAGTCTGATTCAAAAAGTTGTAAATAGTTAAGCGGGTCATGGTAGTCAGCAATCCAACCGCCGCGAAAAACCTGTTTTTGAGGGCCTTGCCGCGTCTTAATAAAGACTTTCCATTCCTGATTGCGCAAGCGCGTTTTTATACCTAAATTTTGACGCCACATGGCAGCCACAGCGAGCGCCGTTTTTTTCTGATTGTTACTGTTGTTATAGAGCAACTGCAAACGTTCACTGTCAACTTTAAAGTTACTCTGTGCCAAAAAATTTCGGGCTTTGTCTAAGTCAAAAGCATTGAATTCATTATCTGTCATCGGGATGAGGCCAGCTGCGGGCTTTTGACCTGATTTCAGGACTTTATTGACTAAAATATCCCGATCAATGGCCCAATAGAGTGCCTGACGTAAATTTTTATCTTGTAAATGGTGGTCAGCTAAATTCAAACCCAGAAAAAAACTGCCGTTGTAAGGCGCGATTCGCAGTGCGTTCGGGTAAGTAACCTGTAACCAATCCAATTGATTGTCCGGCACCGTTTCCGTGATGTCTAATTCACCGGCCCGGAATTTGAGTAATTCACTGTTTTGATTTTCCGTAACCTGGTATTGAATGCTTTCAAAGTGAACTGTTTTTGCACTGTGAAAAAAGGGGTTTTTACGCAGTAATATCCATTCATGGGGTCGGTGTTCGGCTATCTGGTATGCACCATTGTAAACACTATTATCTGTGCTATGGCTGGGTATGGGCGCAAACACCGGTAACACCAATTTTGCCGCTAACGCAGGGTCGGGTTGATTTAATTGAATGGTCAGTTGTTTCACAGACGTACTAAAAACCTGCAAACGACCTTGTTTGCGCATATTATCCAATAAAAAAGCATAAGGTGCCGCTGTTGAAGCCCTTACGGCCAGTTGCCAGGCTTTAATAAAATCAGCGGCATTAACCGGTTCACCGTCACTCCAACGGGCCTGATCTTTTAATTGTATATGCCATTGTAAGCCATCCTCACTGATGCGGTAGGATTGCGCCACCCCCAATACAGGTTCACCGCTCATGTTAAAGGTAAATAAGCCTTCATAAACATCATGTAAGATATTGTGGCTATTAAGGCCCTGTGCCAGATGCGGATTAAGCGAATCCGGCTCCGCACCATTGCCGCGACGCAATAATTGTTCAGCTGCCCAAAGAGATTCACTTAAGCAGCCGCTGAGAAATATCAGGAACAGGCATGTCATGAATTTTTTTATCATAAGGAACTGCTATTTTTATCAATAAATGATGTGGCTTTCACATCCGGGTTTGGTATCATCTGAGTTCTTATCTTAACGCACAATCCGGCTTCGCTATGCACAAAAATGTCCCTCTTGAATCCAAGCAGCAGTTAATTGACTACATTGCTACCGGCTGCAAACCCAAATCGATGTGGAAAGTCGGAACCGAACATGAAAAGTTTGGTTTTCATCGTCACAATTTACAGCCGCTACATTACGACGAGCCCGGTGGCATTCGGGATATTTTGCAACAACTGGCCGAGCACCATCAGTGGCAACCGGTGTATGAACAGGATAACATCATTGCTTTGACCCGAAACGGCTGTTCCATCACCTTAGAACCCGGTGGCCAACTGGAGCTCTCCGGTGCGCCGTTAAGCGATGTTCATCAAACCTGCGCCGAAACCAACCAACATTTAAAGGAACTCAAAAGTGTCGCTGAACCCCTGGACAGTGCTTTTTTGGGCATGGGTTTTCAACCCACGGCACGTCGAGATGATATTCAATTTATGCCCAAAGAACGCTACAAAATCATGAGCGCTTATATGCCCAAAGTGGGTTCTTTGGGTTTGGACATGATGAAACGGACCTGTACCATTCAGGCCAATTTGGATTTTTCATCGGAAGCGGATATGGTGAAAAAATTCCGCGTCAGCTTAGCCTTACAGCCGCTGGCCACAGCTTTATTTGCCAACTCGCCGTTTACCGATGGTAAAGCCAATGGCTTTTTAAGTTATCGCTCTCATATCTGGACGGACACCGACCCCGATCGCTGTGGTATTTTACCTTTTGTGTTTGAACCGAACATGGGCTTTGAACGTTATGTGGATTATATGCTGGATGTGCCGATGTATTTCGTCCAGCGTAATCACCGCTACATCAATGCTGCCGGTCTGTCTTTTCGTGACTTTATGGCCGGAAAATTGGCTGTATTACCGGGTGAAATACCCACCTTACAAGATTGGGAAGACCACCTAACCACGGCTTTTCCGGAAGTGCGTTTGAAGAAATTTTTAGAAATGCGCGGTGCGGATGGCGGTCCCTGGCGCAGAATTTGTGCATTACCGGCATTATGGGTTGGTCTGTTATATGATGGCAGCCAACTCAATCAGGCGGCCGATTGGATTGCTGACTGGGGTATAGAGGAGCATGCTTATCTACGCAGTCAGGTACCCAAATATGGGTTATGTACACCTTTTCGAGATGGTACAGTGCGTGATTTGGCTTTACGCATGTTGGCCATGTCACGCGCCGGTTTAGAAAAACGCGCCATTAAAACAAGCTGTGGCAATGATGAAAGCGTACATCTGACACCCTTGCAGGTAATTGCCGACACTGGTGTTACGCCGGCAGAACGAAAGCTCGGAAAATACCATGGTGTCTGGCAACATTCATTAGATGAAATTTACCGACTATGTGCCTATTAAAGCCCGTCGCTAAACGGGCTTTAATAACTGATTATTAATGGGATGGGAATAATGTCTGAATGGGTATCCCCTGACGTTGCCAGGTACCACCTTCGATACCGTCATAGGTTAATTCAAAATCACTGCTACCATCAGTGGCCAAATCCCGTAAGGCGTTACGTAGATTTAGTCTTAAGGTACCAATTTGTGTATATTGTAAATCCTGTCGTACACCGTCTCTGGGATAACCACGAGCCTGAAAGAAACCGGTGTGATAGTCTTCACCGGCTTTAAGACCGGGCTTATCGGCAATCGCCCAACGGGAAAATCCATCACCATCAAAATAAAACAAATAGGTTTGTGTGGTGTTTCTGGCATGAACAATGGAAAAACCCCAACCTGTGTCCTGATCACCGGCGTACCATGAATTGCCAAAGTCAGGTTCGGCTTTATTTTCGTTGGCGACAATGGGCTGGATACACCAGGTTTGTTGTTCATTATTAATGCGCCACTGGGCCAAAGCAACCTGATCTAAATTTCGCTGTGTACCATCCTGACAGGCGCTGTGATTACGTGCCGTCTGATTATTAAAATCAATGCGTAATCGACCATCCGTTAAACCGGGATCAGGAATCAACGGAAATCCCTGACCCGGATTGACGTTATAGTCATATTTTGGTTTTTGTAACGTGTCAGGTTGAAACGCATCATTTAAAATACCATCAACCAGGAATGTATAGGACAGATACCATTCGGGCTTGCCATCCTCATTGTAGGTATAAAACATACTGTAATATAAATCGTCACGTCCGGTGTATTCGATGATAAAGCCATGACCATTGTATTTGGGATCATACCAGGAACCTTTGAGAGGTCTGGGGTTGCCGCTATTAACACAACTGTCACAACTGAATTTTTCCCGGTTATAGACATTGGTTAATCGTATGTCATCCACCCAGAATCCCGTTTTGGCCGTATTCGTATCTGAAACAGCCCGGAAGCGAAAACGGATGGTTTCACCGACATAAGCATCCGATAAATCAACCGTCGCCTCACGCCATTGTGTTTGACTGCCGGACCAGGCAAAATGGCCCTGGGCCGTGTTATTATTGCCAAGCTGACCATCATACGATACATTACTTAGCAGGCCAATATCAAACCAATCTTCTTCACCTTCAATTTGCATTTCAAGTACCGCACCATCCCAATATTGGTTATTGCCAAACTCTAAATCATAAGCCAACGCGAAACTTAATACATTTCCACCGCCGGCCAGAGTTAGCCAGGGTGAGGTCAGGGTTTTATCTGAAAAATTATCTTCTGAAGCCGCAAACCAACCGGCATTGCCATTAAACGCTTTACTGCCGTCTTTAATCCAGTTTGTGAATCCTAAATTTACTTGAGCCTGCATCATGTCGTCGCTTTCAGCACCGGCGAAGAAATCACCCTGGCTTAAGGTTTGATTAACCGCAGTCTTGGCTGAGACCTGGGTGTTAAATTGCACCGAATCAATAATTACAGTGACCGGTACATTAATATCTGCAGCACAACTGGCAGAATTGGACAGACTAACTGCGACAGGAACCTGACGTCGACCAAAAGGTGGTAAATTAACGTGTTTGGTGCCATCAATCACTGTCAATGAACCACTGTGGTTCAAAGAAACAGCCACTTGATTAAGTGTTTGATCACTGTGATTCTCAAGCATCAACATAACATGACCCTGCTCACCGCGATCTAAGAAATTATCATCATCACAACTGGCATCAGTGGCAATAAATTTCAGTAAAGAGACACTCACTGGATTTCGTTGTGCCCGATAGGTACCACGACCATGGGTGCCGATATATAAATCATGATTACCATTCCAGACCAAATCCATAACCCGTGTAAAGGCCGGTCCATACTGATAGCGTTGCCAATTATAATCCATGCCATTAGTGGTTTCACCCACCCATAAACCCAGTTCGCTCCCCAAAAACAGACGGTTCGAATGCAACGGATCATTAACCACCCTGAACAAAGGAATTTCCGGTAAATTACCGGCAATTGAAAACCAATTTTGACCGCCATCGGTGCTTTTTACAATTCGATTTTGGAAATAACCGCCCAAAGTGACATAAATTGTTTGGCCGGTGGTATCAAACGCATCGACACGGATATCAGTGACAATTGTTGGAAACTGACCAATCACTTGAGCACTTAAGGTTAGATTTGTGACTATGTTACTTGTGCCTAAAGCGTTAATCTTGACTATATGGTTACTGTTGACATTGGCCATACCTGCCAGGGCCTGACTTGGATTGTGCGGATTAAAAGCCACAGCAGAGACCGACGCACCATTAATAACACCGGTAACATCCTGCCAGGTGGCATTACCCAGTTGGCGAATATTATTTGAATAATAAACCTTATTAGTACCCACTAACATACGATTGCCATTGTTATCATCCAACACAAAAGGCTGTATAAACATGGCGCCTTCGGTCTCAGGCAATTCAATCGCTTCCGCCGTCAAACCGCCGTCTTCGGAACCGTACATTTGGCCCCGGACGTAAGAATTGTACACATAGTTCCCTTGCTGCTGGTCCCAGGCACTGTAACCACCGTCACCACCTTGCCATTCAAGCCAGGTTTGTTGATCACCAAAATAAATTTGTGCACCGTTATCTTGCGTACCGGAGTTAACAAATCGACCATCGGGGCTAACCGAAATACCATAGGACTGAGAAATGTTTAAACCATTATTTAAATCGATAAACGTATTTCCACCATCCTCTGATTTAGCGACACCACCATCACTGACAAAATAAATATCATTGGGGTTATGGGGTGAGAAAAAATAGCCATGATGATCAGCGTGAATATAACGTTCAATTTGTCCTGCTTGTGGAAACCAGGAAGATTTTTTTACAATGCTTTGACCACCATCTAACGAGCTGAATAAATCAATGGCTCCCAGAAGAACATGATTGGCGTCATTTGGATTAACTGCCACAGCCAAATCATACCAACCCTGACGTTCAATGAAATTAGTTTGTGAAGCCGATTTAGAAAACTGTAACTGGCTACCTGGACTTGCCGACCATAAACCCAAGGTACCATTGGTGCCGCCACCGGTTAAATCTTCTGCTTCTTTGGATACGGCCACGTAGACTTTTCCGGTTTGTGCAAAACCGATTTCCATACGCTCAACTTCTTCTACCGGAAGACCATGGTTAGATAATATCTGCCAACTGTTGCCGGCATCAACCGAGCGCATCACAAAGCGCTCCAAATCAGTCACTGTTGACGGTTTAACAACACCACTGACTGCTGTTTGACTATTAATAATATTATTACAGATTGAACGGGCAATCATCACCGCAGGAATAGTGATGGTACTGTCTTCACCACCCATGATAATGGGCAAAGAGTTATCATTTTGATAGACAAGAACAGCCTTGGCACCGGCACTCTGGGCGTTTTTTACCTTAACAGTAAAATCACATTGACCACGCTCTATTAAAGCAATTTTACCGCTGACATTATTTTTAACTGATTCACAGGCATCCTGTGTGGCCCCAACATTATCACGGGTCAATACAATCTCACCTGTAATACCACCAGCCGGCAAGGAAGCGCCAAAGGCTGCTGGTACCGCATCATATTGACCTGCCAAACTGCCGGGAGCCGTAATTAATAACGTTGCCTGGACTTGATTGGGTGAACCAAAATGATATGCCAATAAGTGCTGATCATTGGCAGGATCACGTTTTAAATCGGTAAACCCCCGTCCTGTGGTCTCATGCCCGCTGCTTTCTTGCCAACTTATACCCAAATCATCGGATCGCATTATGCCGCCGTTGGTGGCAGCCAGTAGTACATCGCTATTAGGTATACGGGCCAAACGGTTAACATAATAAAATTGCGGGTTATCGGTACTGTTAAGTTGCTGCCAGGTTTCGCCAAAGTCTTCTGAAACAAAAATACCGGCACCCTGGGCTGCATCAAAATTAAAAAACCCCTCACCGGTACCAATAAAAACACGCTCTGCATTATCAGGATCGATTAGCATACTACCAATGGCGATATTGGGTAAGAAATCTGTTTTGGGATACCAGCTTTGGCCATCATCGGTGGACTTCCAGACACCACCGGAAACGCCACCGGCCAATAAATGCCCCGGTTTACCGGGGTGTATAACAAAACCACGAATTCTACCACCAAAAACCCCGGGGCCGATGTCTTCAAAACGCATGGCCATTGTATGATTGGACTTTAAAGCCTTTTCTTCCATTTGAATTTGACGCTTTATAGCCATATTCAACTGAGAAGGGTTCTTTTCACCTTTTGGTGTTTGCCTTCTATCAGCCAACCATCGGGCTGCTTGATCGGGTTTATCGTATTTTTTAGGTTCTTTTTGCTTTTTAAAGACGTTAATGTTTTTAGTGTTATTAGTGTTCTGCTCATCACCACCTATTTGAGCCGTCGGTTGAATAATGAACACCAGGGCACTAAGCAGTGCAACAAACAGTAAATTGACAAATAATTTCATGGCTTTGTGGGTGTGGAAAACAGAGCATTTTACCACAAATTAAAAATTAGCCACTGACAAAGAATTTATGCCAAATTAATCAACTGTAACAATGTGAAAGACTTAACTCGGCACTAGGAACCGTGGCAGCAGATAAAAACTGATTAGTTTATATCTGCTGCCAAAGTAAAAAGGGGGTTCTTTATTGAAGAAATGTTAACAGTAGATAGGATGCCAGGATCACCACCACCCAAAGAACCATACTACCGGCCGGGTGTTTGTCAGAAAGTAAACCACTTATTTTAGCGTTTTTGTGTGCCAAATAGTTTGTGGTTAGGGTAAATACCCGAGTCACTGACTGGCTGAACAAACCGTAAACCCGCTGAGACATGGCCACAGTACCTTGCCAAACTGCCGGTAATACACGTCGATAAGTCCATTCCACGTCTATGTTGGTTGACCGTAATTCCGGCGGATACAGGTTTTTCAGGTTTAGCCACACAAAAGCCAAAGCCGAGAAGAACAACAGTTGCGTTTGTGCCAATATATGGGTGGCATCATAAGGGTTATAACCGGTGTCATAAGGCAACAAGGAATACAGGGCCGCCGGATACACACCAATACCGACACATAAGGCCGCTGCTATAAACATGGCAATCAACATATTACTGGGCGGATCACTGGCTCTGATACCTGAGTCATGGGCAAAGAACGCAAAATAAGGAATCTTAATACCCGCGTGATGGAAAACACCTGCCGAGGCAAATAATAACATTAACCACACCCAGTTATGACCGTTTTCGAGGGCTGCGCTCATCACCATGGACTTACTCACAAAACCGCTAAACAGCGGGAATGCCGAAATCGAGGCGGCACCCACAATACATAAAATCGTGGTTTTGGGCATGGTTTTATACAAACCACCCAAATCAGAACCATTAATACGTCCGGTCATGTGTAACACCGCACCCATGGACATAAACAACAGACCTTTAAATATAATATCGTTAAACGCATGGGAAACCGCGCCATTAATGGCCAATGCAGTACCAATACCGACACCCACCACCATAAAACCAACCTGGTTAATCAGGCTGTAAGCCAGCACCCGCCGCAGATCATTTTCAATCACCGCAAAAAATATCGGGAAACAGGTCATGGCCGCACCAATATAAATCAAAAGTTCGGTACCCGGATAGGCCCGTGCCAAGCTGTAAACAGCCACTTTACTGGTAAACGCACTGAGGAACACGGTTCCGGTGACTGTGGCTTCAGGATAGGCATCAGTCAACCAGTTATGGGCAAACGGGAAGGCGCATTTAATGCCAAAAGCGATGAAAATCAGCCAACCTGCAATGCCTTGTAAACCAATATATCCAAAGGCTAAGGTGCCATTCTCGGCGGCATAAAACAGGGCGCCCACCAACAAAAGAAGACCCGATATAACCTGGATAATAAGATAACGCATTCCGGCGGTATACGCCTTTTGCGTGCGACGCGCCCAAATCAGGAACACCGAAGTAAATGCCAACAATTCCCAGAACACAAACAGGCTCAGTAAATCACCTGAAAACACGGCGCCCAAACCACTACCGGCATACATTAAAGCCGCCACTTGCTGCACCGTATCACGCACATGTAAGGCGTAAATAATGGCAATAAAAGCGGCAATATGAAATACATAGCCGAACATCAGGCTGAGTTTGTCTACCCGATAGGGGATTAATTCATAACTGAGAAAGGCAAATTGCAGGTGACTACCTTCAGGCACAGTCCATAAATGAAGGGCACTGAGCACCGGGATGAGCACCATCACCACGCCACGCAAACGCCCACGGGTGACGGCGGCAATCACAGCACCAATAAAAAAAGGTACAAACGGCGGTATCTCAAGCATCCACATTGTTATCACCTTTTGTTAATTGCTGATCTTTTTGGAACCTGGCTTCTTCCAGCTTTTCATAATAATCTTCAGGTCGCATCAAAAAGGTGCGCATCCATTTAGCGACAAACACCAACACCACACAACCCACAAATCCATAGATCGGATAAAACCCCCATAAATTCTCCCAGGGGTGATAGATATGGCGATCTATAACAAAATCCAAAAGCAATAGTAGTGCACACAGCACATAAAATACGGTTAATAAGCGTTTGACGTTTTTTGGATTGTCGAAAATATATTGTTTTTTATTGGCCATTGGCGACCCCCGGCGTGTTGAGTATGGCTTGCACTAATTCATAAAGCGGTTGTGGGTAAACAAACAACACCACACAAGCCACAGTGGTCAAAGATAATGCCATTAATGATGGCAACGGTGCTTCATTCACTGTGATTGTAGATCGGTCAATCGAATCTTTGGGGAAGAAACCCCGTAATGGTATGGGCAATAAGTAAGCAATGTTCAGCAGTGAACTAATCATCAGTATCACCATCAGCGCCCATTGCTGGGTTTCCATGGTACCCATTAATAAGAACCATTTGCTCCAGGTACCACCACCCGGTGGCACCCCGATAATGCTGAGGCTGGCAATGAAAAATGCGATCATGGTCACCGGCATTTGCCAGCCCAATCCCTGCATCTCGCTAATTTTCGATTTTCCGGCAGTCACCAATATAGCACCGGCACAGAAGAACAGGGTGATTTTGCCAAAAGCATGCATGGCGATGTGCATGGATCCGCCAATCACTCCCGCTGATGTGGCTAACAAAGCACCGATGGTGATATAGCCCAGTTGACTGATGGTCGAATAGGCCAAACGGGCTTTTAAATTATCCTGGCGCATGGCAATCAGTGATGATAAAAGTACCGTGATACCCGCCAAGTAAAGTAAAAATTGGGTGCTCGGTAAAATCGCCAATAGATCAATGCCGAAAATAAACACACACACTTTCATGATTGAAAAGACACCGGCCTTAACCACCGCCACAGCATGTAACAAAGCACTGACCGGTGTTGGTGCCACCATCGCAGCAGGTAACCAACGGTGAAAAGGCATAATCGCTGCTTTACCAATACCAAACACGAACAGCATCAAAATAGCACCGGCTAACACCAGATTGACATCACCAGCAAAAACACCGCCGGCGGTAAATGCCAGACTACCGGCCACCATCCAGGTACTGATTATTGCCATCAGGAAAAATACGATTGAGGTACTCAGTAAAATGCCCAGATACACCCGGCCACCGGCTTTGGCTTTATCCGTCCCGGCATGAGTTACCAATGGATAAGTGGATAATGTCAGTACCTCGTAAAAGATAAACAAGGTAAATAAATCAGCGGCAAAGGCCACACCCATGACGGCACTGATGGCAATCGCAAAAAAACTATAAAAACGGGTTTGCTTAACCTCATTGTGTTTACGCATGTAGCCAATGGCATAAACGGTGGTAATAATCCACAGAAAACTGGCAATCAAGGCAAACAGCATACCCAGGGGTTCAATGTGGAAATTAATACCTAAACCGGGGATGATTTCCAGCCACTGAACTTGGATATCTGCGCCTTGTTTTAACCCGTTATAAAGCTTAACAACACAATAAAACAGCAGTAAGCCGGTGCCAATGGAAACGCCTTCCCGTAGATTGGGCTTACGGCCCGTGGCCACAATCGCAATCACCGCAAAAAAAGGCAGTGCAATGGACAATTGTAATAATGTTTCTAACGATAGATTCATGGCGCAACCCCAAACAAGTTTTCCGCTGCCATTTGAGCGATTTGCACATTAATCCGAGTATCAACACCAAAATACACATTCGCCAACACCAAAATCCATGTAGGTATTAAGATGCCCAGCGGTGCCTCTTTAACGGATTCGTTGTCTTTATTCGGGGCACGGAAATAAGCGACTTCAACCACGCGCCACAGATAGATAATGGCCAATAAAGAACCAACAAGAATCAGAATCGCCACCGGCCACCAGCCGTTTTCAATCATGGCAACAACCAGATACCACTTACTGATAAAGCCAACTGTGAGCGGCACACCGATTAAACTCAAACCACCGACCACAATAGCCGCTATGGTTAAAGGCATTTGTCGGCCTAAACCCTGAAAACTTTTTAATTGAATATTGCCCAGTCGGTACATAACGCCGGCCAAAGCCAGGAATAAAGCACCTTTCATCAACGCATGGTTAAATATGTGCATAAGACTGGCCGATAAGCCCGCCGCTGTGCCGACACTGATACCGACAATCATGTAACCCACCTGGGCAATACTCGAATAGGCAAATATATGCTTTACATTTTGTTGATAAATGGCCGAAGTGGAGGCCACAAAAACACCCAGCAGCCCCAACACCAAAAACAATATATTTAAGGGCAAAGTGGTGAATGAGAAAGATAAGCCAAAAACAGTAAACGTAAATCTGATGAGCAGATAAATCGCCACTTTGGTGGAAGTAGCCGCCAACATCGCGGTGACAATTGACGGTGCGTAGGCATAGGCATTGGGTAACCACAAATGCAGCGGAAACAACGCCAACTTTAAACACACCCCAACCACCACAAATGCAAAAGACACAAACACGGTTCGGGTTTGCGCCACCTCCGGCAACCGTTCCGCCAGGTCTTGCATATTCAAGGTACCGGTCATCTGATACATTAAGCCGATACCAATTAAAATAAAGGTGGCACCAATGGTACCCATAATGAGGTATTGATAAGACGCCCACAAAGCGCGCCTGTCTTTACCCATGGCAATCAAGGCATAGGCTGACAACGATGAAATTTCCAAAAACACAAACACGTTAAAGGCATCACCGGTGGCCAGAATACCAAGCATACCGGTTAAGGACAACAAATACAGGGCATAAAAATAGGTCTGGCGATTGCTTGATAACTCATTTTCTAAACTGGTGCGAGCCGCCAGAAGAACCACAGCACTGAGACCTGAAACAACCATTATCACAAAGGCATTTAAGGCATCAATGCGGTATTCTATTCCCCACGGTGGTGCCCAGCCGCCCAGTTCGTAACTAATGACCCCTGTGCTGGTAACTTGTTGCACCAACAGAACACTGATTGTGAACGTTAACGCCGTAACCACACAAGCAAACAGCCAAACTAGTTTTGGTCGCTTTAAGAATAAGCACAAAGGTGCCGCCAGCAGGGGTAATATGACCTGCAATATGGGTAAATGTGCCATCACGATAGATTATCTTGCTGTTGAATGAATTCTTCTTCGATACTGTCATACGCTTCGTTAATGCGGACAATAATCGCAAGCCCCAAAGCCGTGGTGGCAATACCCACCACAATTGCTGTCAAAATCAGCACATGGGGTAAGGGATTTGAGTATTGAGTGATACCATCGGCTAAAATTGGGGCACTGCCGCCATCCACTTTGGCCACACTGATGTAAAAAATAAACACCGAGGTTTGAAAAATGGTCAAGCCCACCAATTTTTTTATGAGATTTCCATGCGCAATAATGATATAAAAACCAAGCATCATCAACGCCACCACAACCCAATAATTGTAATGTCCAATTAACATATTTATGCTCCTAAATCATCCGAGATTTGTTGAGGTCCTTTGCGCCCGGCAAAGTTAAAGAAAATAATGATAATGACCGATGCAACGGTCATACCGACGCCCAACTCAATCAGTAAAATGCCTAAATGCTGTCCCGCCACCGGGTTTTCCAACAACACGTTATAATTCAGAAAAGTGCCGCCATTGAGGAAAGAAACAACCCCGACTGCGCCATAAAGCAAAACACCAAAAGCCGCAATCAATTGAATCAAACTTTGACTAATAACCCGGCGGGCTATATCCATGCCAAACAGCATTGCAAATAAAATGATACCGGCACCAAAAATCACACCGGCTTGGAAACCGCCGCCAGGCCCGTATTCGCCATGAAATTGCACATATAAGGCAAACAACAGAATAAAAGGAATTAATATCTTCCCGACAATGCGCAGTACGATGTGTTGATCTTCAATGGAGTCATTAATCGTCGGCAGTTTCTTGCGGGTGCCTGTACCATTGACTGTGGATAACAAACCAAGAATACCGAGACCGGCGGTAAAAATAACCACCACTTCACCAAAAGTATCAAATCCCCGGTAAGAAGATAAAACTGAGGTCACAATATTCGGGATACCAATTTCATCATAGGAGTCTTCAATATAGCGTTGCGCAACATGTGTATGAGCGGGTGCATCAGCCATACCAAAAATAGGCATGTCATAGGTGCCGTAAATTAATAACCCACCTGTGATCACCACCACCAGCAACGCCAGCAACGGTTTATGACGGGAAGGGTGTTCCTTGCGCTTTGTTTTGGCAATCGCCACCAACAATAACAAGGTGGAAATTCCGGCACCGACAGAAGCTTCGGTAAACGCCACATCCACAGCATCCATGGCCATAAAAAAACTGGCGGTAAGTAAACCATAAATACCGAGCAACATAACAACGGCAATCAGGTCTTTCATCCAAATGATTGCGACAACCACGCCCACCATCAAGATGAGCAAGACAATATCAATTAACGTTTCGATGATTTCGACTCCTGCTGACTTTTGTTGTTGGAAATTGGCTTAAGACCACTGCGAAAAGCGGCTTTGGCTAAGGCATGCCCGGCTGTTGGACTGGTCAGTAAAATTAACAATAAAATGATGACCAGCTTCATAATCGCCAAAGCACCCGGATTGAGCAACATCATACCTATGATAATCATGGTCGACGCCAGGGTGTCGGTGACCCCGGTGGCATGCATTCGCGTATAAAAATCAGGAAACCTGATTAAACCAATACCGCCGGCTAAAATTAACAGCGCCCCTGTCAATAAAAATATTCCGCTGAGTATTTCCATGAACATGTCCATTAACGTCTCTCCTGCTGTGATTGGCTGTCACTGTCCTGACTAAACCCATCAGAATCTGATAGCCGCAAGAAGCCAATTACACTGATGAAATTAATTAAGGCATATACCAGAGCCACATCCAAAAAATCCGGGCGACCCATGAAAAACCCCATTAAAGCAATCAATAACACGGTTTTGGTACCAAAAACGTTAACCGCCAGAATGCGGTCATACAGGCTTGGCCCCATAAAACAACGCATGATGGACAAAGCCATAACGACAAATACTGCGATAATTGTGGCACTAATCATGATTTTTCCAGTTGACAAACGCGGCGATCCATTTCGCCGGCTTTGAGGGCTTCTAAATCCTCATGCAATAATGCATGAACGGTTATTTCATCGTCTTCTAACTCAATTGCCACGGTGCCTGGTGTTAAAGTGATTGAATTGGCCAGGATAACTTTACCCATGTCGGTTTTAGCACAGATTTTTATGGTCGCTATGGACGGTGAAATATAGGCTTTGCCTAGCACAATATGTTTTACCACCCTAATGTTGGACAGTACAATTTCTTTCATCAACCAGCCATAATAGCGCGGCAACCTAAAGGCTAAATAAAACGGCACCGATTCATAATCAACGACATCCATACGACGGGCAATAAACACCACCAAAGCCACAGATACGACCCCTAACATCAGGATAATCGGCGTAAACATGCCGGAATTCATCAACCAAAACAAAGCCAGCGCTATTGTTATACTCAGGGTGTATCGCATCATAATATTCGCTCATTAAAAGCCAAGAAAAGATCTGTAAGCAAAGACCATCGGTTTGGCATTTGGGCAGGCTTGCTTATCGCCCTCATAGGAATGGCGTTAAAGGTGAGATAATTTGTGGTCAAGGTTTGTTGCATTAATACTGTCTCTTATCTAATTAATGTGTCATTCCAATCATAAGTATTTGTAAGTAAACTTAATAGAGGCTCAACAACACGTTTGTACCGTTATCAAAACCCAAACCAAAAAAATGATTTTGAGATAATAAGCAATTGTTACCATGGGTGCAAGCATTGACGGAATAATCGGTGCTTAAAAAGCGCAGATAACACCATGGCGAACCATTAAAAAAAACCATCCTGCCGTCATTTTCCAGCTCACTTATATCATGTGCCTGCTAAATCGTGCGATATTATGCTGTTTTTTTAACAGGGAAACAACCGCTTTATAACCGAAAAGTGATGTGCCAAATATCCTAAGAGACCTTTGAACATGTTAACAACCCCCCCAACCTTGGGGGTACTGTCAAAATATATTGCACGCTAAACTTTCACCGTTAATTTTGGAGAAAACAATGAAATATGTATTTTTAATGCTGTTAAGCAGCGCAGTGATGGCTCAACCCTGGTCTTTTGTTGAAGATCTGACCCCTGCCGAGGCCATTGAAGGGGATTATGGTATTGGTATGGTTTTTGCCGGTGATTACCTGGTGGTATCATGGCCAAGAACTTTTTCCGGCGGTCTGACCCAGGGCAGCACTGCTCCGGATTCCTGTGGTGAAATTATCACCTATGAAAAAATTGATGGTCAGTTTACCGAGTTATCTCGATTGACTGCCGCTGATTTGGTTGGCAGTTGCGTTAAAGGCGACGGTTTTGGTTACGGTCTGGCCTATGATAATGGCCGATTAGCCATAGGCATGCCCGCCGGTGTTCGTGCCGGTATGGGACGACCGGGTGGTGCCACCGATGCTGATTCTCGGGTTTTTATGACGCATTTTGATAACGGTAACTGGGTGTTAGATGAAACATTGATGGCCGATGATTTGGGCGCTGGCCGCGGCATGGGTATGCAAATGGTTTTAGAAGATGATGTGCTGCTGGTTCATGCCCATGAATACGACACCATTTACGGTTTTTCATTTGTCGTCAGTACCGGCGTTTATATTTTTGAAGACAGTGGCAACGGTTTTCAACAAACCCAAAAGCTGACTGAAAATTTCCATTTATTCGGTCAGGATTTTGATATTGAAAACAATCAAATTGTGGTTGGCGCCTGGGGCCAACAAGCCTTAACCCAACCGGGTCGTATCTATGTCTATGATAAACAAGGTGCAAACTGGACGCTGACCCAAACCATCAACGATACCCGCAACACCAATCTGGGCAACCAAATAGCCATCGATGGTAACTTAATGGCGGTTGGCGCGGTGCAAGCCGGGGGTAATGGAGCAGCGGTTATATATGAAAAGTCGGGTAGCCAATGGCAGGAAAAACAGTTTATCCAACCAAATGACAGTGCTTTTAATGACCAGTTTGGCATCCAGGTACAATTCCACCAAGGCGAATTAATGATAGGTGCCACCGGCGGCACCAATTCTGGTGTCAGCGGGGGCTTTAATGTCGGTGCCGTGTATTATTTTGAACAAGACACTTCAGGTCAGTTTAAACAAATTCAAAAATTAGAAACCTTGGATCCGGATACCGGTGATGATCAATTTGCCAGCAACCTCATTTTTAACGACAGCGACTTGTTGGTGAGTGACTCAAGTGGTGGCACCATCGATAATGGTATCACCGAACTGGCCCATTTTAGCCGAGCATCAACCGGTGGGCCGGTTAATGCACCTAATGTCAGTTCAAAAACTGCCGGATTATGGTCAGTTAATGGTGTTAATAACCAGGGAGTGAGTATTGAAATTTTAGATGATGACCGTGTCGTCATGTATGCCCAGGTCAATCATAATGGTGAAGACTTATGGCTGTTTGGTTATGGTGCATTCAATAATAATGTCATTGATATCGGTGTCGGCCGAACCCGTGGTGCTGATTTTGGCCGGAATTTTAATCCGGAAGATGTCCAGATTGAAGAAATTGGCTCAGCTGTCATGACACTGTCTGCCTGTCATGAGGCTGAATTATTGGTTGACTTAACCGACATCAGTACCAGTAGCTATTCATTGACCAAAACCGTTGAAGTGGTTGGTAACGAATGTGGTAATAACACCAAAGTACTTCCCAATGGCATTTCCGGATCCTGGTTTGATCCGGCTCGAAACGGTGAAGGCTTCAGTGTTATTATGTTTAAAGATGGCAACACAAGTAAAGCCCATGTCAGCTGGTACACCTATGACCAAGGTCAACCGTTAACCTTAACCGGCATTGCCGATGTCAATGGCCAAACCCTGACCGTTAATGAACTGTACAGTTTTGCCGGCGCTGATTTTCTATCCGGCACCAGTCAGAAGATTAACCGAGGCCAGTTAAGTATGACCTGGAATAAATGCCGTACCGCACAAGTTGACTATGATTTAACGTCAAGCGGCTTAGACAGCGGCACCATGGATTTGATCCAACTGAGCATTTTAAAAGACACGGATTGTGGCGCATTAACTAATTAAATCGTTCATCGCCCTCTCAGGGATGAGTCTTAGGCGCTGTGGCTTCTTGCAACAGCGCCTTTGTTTTGTTTGAGTTAACCACTCTGGGATGATTCTCACCAAATATTTTAATCAGCGCAGGATTTGAAAAAGCGAGTAATTCTCTGGCAGTTTCATAGTCTCCGGTTTTTACCAGCGCCAAGGCATAACTGTCAGCCACAATGACACATAAAGGCTGATCTTTACCTAATAACTCTAAGCATAAAGGATAAATCTCTCGGTAAATGGATTCAGTATCCACAAAATTTTCTTGCTGTTTATATATGGTGGCTATGTTGTGAGAAAAATTAATGTGACTGTAATCATCGGGAATTTCTGCCTGCTTATTTAATTCTAAAGCCTCTTGGTAAAGCAGCAATGCAGCATCTAATTTACCGACATTTTGCAACGCCCCGGCACGAATATTTCTTAAGGTCACAGTATAGCGGTGGCCTGATCCCACATGCTCAATCATTTGCGGCAAAAGCTGCTCAGTCATTTTGTCTGCCAATTCAAATTGACCACCGTACATATACGCCGTGGCTTGATTGATTTTTGCCAACAAAGTACTGAGACTGTTTTCACCATAATTTTTTTCCATGCCGGCAACCACATTCTCATAGATTAACAGGGCATCATTAATACGATTTTGCATACGTAGTGTTAATGCCAATTCTTGCATTAAATCTAAGGTGACAGGATGCAAATCACCAAGTGAGTCCTTCGCTTGTTTGACTAATCCCTCAAATCGATCTTCGGCTTGTTCAAACTGACCATGAACCCGTTCAATATAACCCATGTTTTTTTCAATCGCTAATCGCATTCGATTGTCGTTATACGGACTGTCTATCAAACTATTTAAAATGGCAAAGGCTTTTTCAGACTCGTTATTTATAGCGTAAAAACCCGCTTCTTCCAATCTTATCTGATTGAACAATTGCTTGGCTTCTTGATTATTCGGATATTGCAACAAATAGACATCAAGCTGATTTTTTAAGGTTTCAATCATACTTGACTGTTGCTGATACAGACTGGCTCGACCTAAAGCAACCGCTTTTTGCACACTAAGCTGAAAATATAGAGTATCTTGTTGGGTTAATTGTGCCAGACCTTTGTCATAATGTTGAATGGCTTCTGAAATCATATCCAATGATCCATAAACATTACCTAAAATCAACCTGATTTGAGCGGCCACCGTCGGTTCCGGTGATAGGGACCGATTAATGTCATAACGACTACCCTGAACCACCTGTCTGACCGTTAAGGTCTCTCCCAGCGTATGGCCCGGATCGGCATTAATAAACAAATCATTCACAAATGCCACCACTTGACGGTTACTTTCTGCTTTTTGTTCCGCCAGGGTACGCGCTTGTTGTTCCTTTAAACCGAAAGATACCGCAAACACCAGACCCGTCAACAGACCTAAAAATGCCAAAGAGGCACCGGTCACCAGGGCTTTATTTTTTCGGGCGGCTTGTTTTAACCAATACCAGGAGGACAAATGAGCCACCGATAACGGCTCATGATTTAACCAGGCGCTTAAGTCTTTGACAAATTCAGAGACTGACTGGTAACGTTGCCTGGCATTTTTTTCCATGGCATGGTGCACCACCGCTGCCAAACCATCATCAATATCACGGTTAATGGTGGCCAAAGAAGGGGGTGTTTGGTTAATAATATCATGCACCGCCGAAAAAAATTGCCCGGCATCCACTTGAATGGGTAATCGACCACTGAGCAGTTGATAAACAACCACCCCCATGGCGTAAATATCACTGCGTAAATCACTTTTATCGCTACCGGTAATTTGCTCCGGACTCATATAAGCCAAGGTGCCAACAATATCGCCGGTGCCGGTTAATTGGGTGAGCATGTGAGTGGCTTCATCACCCAAAGTGGCAATGCCAAAATCCAATAGAATCGGCTGGCCAGCTTCGTTAACGATGATATTATCCGGCTTTATATCCCGGTGAATGACACTTTTATGGTGGGCATATTGCAAAGCGTCTAATACCTTAAGGCTTAAATCAATAATTTGTGTGGGTGATAATGACTGTTGCTGCACATATCGATCAATGGCGATTCCCGGGATATAATCCATCACCAAAAAAGGCAACTTTTGATCTGCCACCTGAAAATCACCGAAGTCTTTAACCTTGGCAATATTCGGATGATCCAACCGTGACAACACCTTAACTTCGTGGTGAAAGCGGCTTAATTGATCCTCATTGAGCCACATATTGGGAATTTTGACCGCACATTGCCGACCTGATTGGTCAGTGGCTAAAAACACCCGGCCATTGGCACCATGACCAATCAGCTTAATCAGTTGATAGCCGGGAATGTTCGGTAAAAAACCCGCTTCGATGACGGCTTCAGAGTTTTTCGGCAGCGATGTCAACCAATCTAATTTATCGGGATATTTCTGCTGAAATTGTTCGACAAGTGCCTGTCTTTGAGGCCCGTCAGCCTGACTTATGTGTTTGAGGTGGCTGTAGAAATCATTAACATCAAATGGTGCAGACTGCATTCGGGTTTAGACTGGTGGAAAAACCTAAATCCTACCATAAAACAGACAATCCAAATTAAAATTGTGAGGTCACGTTTGCATTTATGATTGATAGGGTGTCGGGTCTTTAACATCAGCTTGTTGAAAACCAAGTTTACGGTGATAACAGGCATCACACCGCCCACAAGCCCGGCCTTTATCATCCGCTTGATAACAGCTGACGGTCAAGCCATAATCGACACCCAAATCTGTTCCCAGTCGAATAATCTCAGCTTTACTTAAATCAATCAAAGGTGTTTTGACTTTTAAATAACGGCCCTGTTCGACTTCCGCCACAGTCGCCAGATTCGCCAAACGTTCAAAAGCATCTATAAATTCCTGCCGGCAATCGGGGTAACCCGAATAATCAACGGCTGTCACACCAATGTATAAGGCCTCGGCACCAACCACTTCAGCATAAGCCAATGCGGTGGATAAGAATATGGTGTTTCTGGCCGGCACATACGTTAATGGCACTGAAGTGGCATCGGCATCATAATCAGAAACTGCCATGCTGGTATCGGTCAGTGATGACCCACCAAAAGCACCTAAATCCATTTTAATTTGTTTATGATTTTTGGCACCGCCGGCTTTCGAGACTTTTTGAGAGGCGATTAATTCGGCTCGATGGCGTTGTCCGTAATCGATGGCTAAGGTATAACAATCATAACCATCGGCTTTGGCGG